>CANGOF010000065.1 GCA_947455515.1 Flavobacteriia bacterium | reverse complement strand
GAACGTTTATTAGATAAAGTAGACAACCTAATCGTTGGTGGTGGAATGGCTTTCACCTTCGTTAAAGCTAAAGGTGGAAATGTAGGTGGCTCTTTAGTGGAAGACGATTACTTAGATGTAGCTCGTAAAATCATCAAAGAAGCACAAGAAAAAGGGGTTAACATTTATGTTCCTGTAGATGCTGTTGTTGCAGATACTTTTTCAAACGATGCAAATAGAAAAACAGTTCCTTCTGGAGAAATCGAATCTGGATGGATGGGATTGGATTCAGGACCACAAACTTCCTTAGATTGTGCTGAAATCATTAAAAATTCTAAATTAATTCTTTGGAATGGACCAATGGGTGTTTTCGAAATGGAAAATTTCCAACAAGGAACGAAAGATGTTGCAAACTCTATTGTAGAAGCTACTGCAAAAGGTGCTTTCTCTTTGATTGGTGGCGGTGATTCTGTTGCAGCAATCAATAAATTTAACTTGGCGGATAAAGTAAGTTATGTTTCTACTGGTGGTGGGGCTATGTTGGAGTACTTAGAAGGGATCGAATTGCCAGGGATCAAAGCAATTAATTCGTAATAAATTTGTTTTTTACTTCGTTCGACTGCGAAAATCATCAATTCATGTACTAATGTACACGCATTGATAATTTTCTTGTCTGCCTCGAAAAATTTCAAATTTCTTACGAATTAGAAATTCCTATATTATTAAAAAAGCTACAAGAAATTGTGGCTTTTTTATTGCACACACATTTCGTTTAGATTTTATTATCTTTGATTACAATTAAATATTTCAAAAACATGATTGAAAAATCAGAACAAAAACAACTTCGATACGACAAAGCATATTTACGCATGGCGGACACTTGGGCAGATCTTTCCTATTGTGAACGTAAAAAAGTGGGTGCAATTATTGTAAAAGACGATGCTATTATTTCCGATGGTTACAATGGTACTCCGGCTGGGTTTGATAATACGTGTGAAACTGATGACGGTGACACACATTGGTATGTACTTCACGCAGAAGCAAATGCCATTCTAAAAGTTGCAAAATCTACCAATAACTGTGCTGGTTCAACCTTATACCTAACACTTTCTCCATGCAAAGATTGCAGTAAATTAATACTACAAGCAGGAATTAAACGTTTAGTTTATAGAAACCATTACCGAGATACGGTTGGAGTCGATTTCCTACAAGAAGCTGGAATTGAAGTTGTACAAATTCAAGAGATATAAATGTCGCACAAAAATAATTCAAACGTTTTTCTAATTCCTATCGGACTTTGCTGCTTTATGGCTATCGGAATCTGGATTGGGCATTCGTTAACTGGTAAAAAAAACTCGTCGAGTAAAGTCAATGACATCATTGAAGTCATCAATAAAAATTACGTAGACAAAGTCGATGGTGAAAAATTATTTGAAGAAACCATCTCTGAAATGTTGCATAAATTAGACCCTCATTCTAATTACATTTCTCCAAAGGACATGAAGGCGATGACCGAACAAATTCAAGGGGAATTTGGTGGAATTGGTGTTCGATTTACTTTACTTCGTGACACGATTTGTGTAACCAACGTTATTCCAGGTTCTCCATCAGAAGAAGCTGGAATTAAATCTGGAGATAAGTTTATCGAAATCAACAAAAAATCGGTTGCAAGTAAAAAAATTACTAACGAAAAAGTGATGTCCTTATTAAAAGGTTTAAGCAATACCTCTGTAAACATTACGGTTTGGAGAAATAAAAAGAAAATTTCCAAAAATATTGTGCGTGGGACAATTCCTATCGCTTCTATCCCTTGTGCTATTCTCTTGAAAAATGAAATTGGCTATGTAAAAATTGATCAGTTTTCTGTAGCGACAGCAGAAGAGTTTAGAATACAAAGTCAAAAATTACTTAGTCAAGGAATGAAAAAAATGATCCTTGATTTGCGAAATAACGGTGGTGGTGTTTTACAATCTGCCGTAGAAATCGTAGATGAATTCTTAAAAAGCGGTACAATCATTGTAAGTACAAAAGGTGCGAATATCCAAAAAGAAGTTTCAAAGGCAACCTATGCTGGGAAATTAGAAAACATTCCTTTAGTAGTATTAATAAACGAAAACTCTGCTTCTGCTAGTGAAATCGTTGCTGGTGCATTACAAGACAATGATCGCGCGACTATTATGGGGCGTCGTTCTTATGGAAAAGGTTTAGTCCAAAAAGACATAACGCTACAAGATAAAAGTAATGTACGCTTAACCATTGCTCGTTACTACACTCCTACTGGTCGTTGTATACAAAAACCATATACAGATGACTACGAAAAATACATAAACGAAGAAGCACTTCGTTTTGAGCATGGGGAACAATTTAAATTAGATAGTTCGTTATTAGTGGATTCTTTAAAATTCAAAACTCCAAAAGGAAAAGTAGTTTATGGTGGTGGTGGAATATTTCCAGATGTATTTTTACCGATGGATACCATGGGGGGAAGTTGGTACTTTACAGAACTTCGTTATAGCAATGCCTTCCAAAGCTTTGCTTTTGATTTCGTTACCGACAAACGCACAAAATGGGCAAATCCAAATTCCTTCAATAAAGCATTTGTTGTAGATGAAAAAATTACCCAAGCTTTTGTAAACTATGCGAAACAATCTGCCAAAATACCAATTGATGTTGCTGGTCTAACTAAAAGTAAACGATTCATTCAAATTACTTTAAAAGCGGAAATCGCACGTCAATTATGGACGGAAGAAGGATACTATACCGTAATTAATGAGTTAGATAAAGAAATGCAAGCTGCAATTAACCAGCTGAATAAAAAGAAAAAATGAAAAGCTTAAAGAGCTATCTATTTCTATCTTTATTACTTTTTTCATTCGCTGGAAAAAGCCAACTTACTTTTGATAAAACAACCTTAGATTTTGGAGAATTAAATAATGATTCTCCAAAGTTTATGGATGTTAAAATTACCAACCTAGGTGCTAAACGAGCATTTATTCTAAATTACAAAGCAGATAGAGAAGTTGCTTGTTTATTCAACACCCAAGCAGCTGAAAAAGATTCTATTTTAATTTTCAGAGTTCATCCAAATCCGAAGAAATTAGGCAAATTTAATTACCAAATCACTATTTACACGAGTGATCGATTGGATCCAACGATACTAACGGTAAAAGGAAATTTAAAAGAAGAAATATACGACCCTTTAGCTAAAATGCAGGCATGTCCCGATTTTCGTTCTACTCCTTCTATCCATGCAACCGATTTTAAATTAACCATTAAAACGATTGATAAAAACACAAAGCAAAACCTTGCAAACACCGTAGTTTATTTACTTCAAAATGGTCAACAAATTGGTCAATTCATCCAAGGTAAAGATGGTAAAATTCAAGTGAATACACCTTTAGGATTCATCTATTTTTATGCGACTTTACAAGGATATAAACCTACTGAAAAATGTCAGTATGTAAACATCGTAGACAATACTGTCACGCTTGAATTAGTAAGGGATTCAACACTAAAAATTACTAAAGAAGAGGTAGCATTGGTCGAAGAACAGCCACAAAAAGAACTCGAAGAAGTATTAAAAGAAGAACCGATAACCATTCAAGAGTCCTACACACCTCCTACACTGGAAAACATTCCTTTGGATCAATTTAACACCAACGATTTCCATTCGATTAATGTATTATTTATCGTAGACATTTCCTCCTCCATGGGAATAGGAAACCGAATGGAACTAATGAAATATAGTTTATTAGAATTGACTAATCTATTAAGAAAAGAAGATAAAATTGGATTTGTTTCGTACGCAACTAATGCGCAAGTACTTCTTCCTCCTACCTCCGGGACAAGTAGAACTGAAATCCGAACGGTCATCCAAAAATTAAAGGCAGGTGGAATGACAGCAGGTGGAGAAGGAATAAAATTAGGTTGTAAAACAATAAGTAAGGAGTTAATTAAAGGTAAAAACATCCTATACATTATTACCGATGGTGCTTTTAATAAAGATTCCAAAAACTACATGGAATCCATTGAAAAATACAAAGAAATGGGAATAATTATTTGTGTTATTGGTATTCAAAATTCTGAAAATGACGCAAAAAACATGAAGAAAATTGCTGAATTAGGTGGTGGAACCTACACTTCTATTCAAAAATTAGCGGATGCTAAAATCGCTTTGATTCAAGAAATCCGAAATCAAACTTATCGTAAAAATTAATACTATGTCTTCTAACTCTCTTCGAATTTTAGGTGTAATTCCTGCTCGTTATGCTTCTTCTCGTTTTCCTGGAAAACCATTACTCGATTTAAAAGGAAAATCGATGATTCAACGCGTTTACGAAGGCGTGAAAAAATCAACAATTCTTACCGAAGTGATTGTTGCTACAGATGACGAACGAATTGAAGAAGAAGTAAAACGATTTGGTGGAAATGTTGTTATGACTAGTTTACATCATCCTTCTGGTACTGATCGTTGTGGAGAGATTGCAAGACTTTACCAAGATTTTGACGTTGTAATAAATATTCAAGGAGACGAACCTTTGGTTGATTTCAGACAAATTGATCAATTAGCTACAGCATTCCACAATCCAGAAACTAATATTGCTACACTTGGAATTAAACAGGTAACAATGGAAGATATTGTGAATCCAAATCGAATTAAAATTGTAGTCGACCAAAATCAAAATGCATTGTATTTTTCTCGAAGTCCAATTCCAAATTTTGCTAATTATAAAGGAGAACCTTTAGACTTTTATCCGTTTTACAGACATATTGGTTTGTATGCCTATAAAACGAATGTGTTACAAGAATTAGTTAACCTTGCCCCTACGCTATTAGAACAAATCGAATCCTTAGAACAATTACGTTGGTTATATTATGGATACAAAATCACGGTTGTAGAAACAGACATTGAAACCCCAAACATTGATGTTCCTGAAGATGTGGAGAAAGTCTTAAACGCATTATTATAACCTTTTTACCATTTTTGCGTAGACTATAAAATTGTAAGTTGTAAATTTGCACAGAATGTATATTGAAGAATTAATAGGAGATTTATTATTACGACACAATTGTGTGGTAATTCCTACGTTTGGTGGCTTCGTCGCTGGACAAACTTCTGCTACATTCGACGCTTCCAAAGGAACCATTCTTCCTCCTCGTAAATCCCTGTTATTCAACAAACAATTAATTAATAATGATGGTTTATTAATTGCTGCTTATGCAAACGCAACAAAAAAATCGTACGAGGAAGCAAATGAATACATTCAAAAACAAATCCATCACTGGCACCATAAATTAGATGCAGGAGAACGCATCTCCATCGATCGAGTAGGTTTTATATTCTTAGATACGGAGCGTAATTTAGGTTTTGAGCAAGATAAATTTCATAATTTACTTTTAGCTTCCTATGGTTTAGGGAAAGTTCATTTTTTAAGTCAAGAAGATATCCAATTAATGGCGCAACAAGAGGCCTTTAAATTGAGTGGAGAACCTATTACAGTCGCTGAATCGAGCACTCCGATTATAGAATTACCTATCGCTTCAAGTACAGAGGATAGTGTTACATCCTCCGAAGAAGAAACCAAAGAAGCTCCAATTCGTTCGATAAACACAAAGAAAGTTTGGAAATATGCAGTTGCTGCTGCCCTACTTCCAATTTGCTTCTATACGTATTGGATTCCAATGAAAACAAGAGCCTTAGAATCTGGAATTATTTCTGTTCAAGATTTCAATCCATTTCACACTTCCGGTGAAGGTTTGTATAAAACAGAAAAATTAGACCTAAGAATAAATCCTTTACCATTTGATTCGGATTTAGATCAAATACTTCGAAGCCTACCTTCCGATGTAGCCGTTTTTTCTTATCCATTAGACTCCGATGTGTATGTACCAGTTAAGGTAAGAGAAATTAAAAAGGTAAAAGCAAATACGTTAACTACGGTTAGTCCTAAAACTATTTCTTCTCCAAAAAAACAAGCAAACACGGAGAAACCTAAAGAAGTGGTTCAAAGTAGAGCAAATGGACATTTAATAGTTGGATGTTTTTCAACGGAAGCGAATGCTAACAAATTGATTAACGAATTAAAACAAAAAGGTTTCAATGCCTATATCGTCGACGTCAAAAACGGCCTACACCGAGTAAGTGCTTGTAATAGCAATTCGGATTCAGTAATGAATAAAGCAAAAGAAAAATTATCTCCTTTACAAATTTCAGGTTGGGTTTTACGTGATTAAAATTTTATATATTTACAACTAAAATTTTAATACTTAACTCTTAATTAATACATAAAACTTTATGAAAAGATTAGTACTTTCAATAGGAATGTATTGTTTTTCAGTATTGGCTTTCGGTCAAGATACGGTAAAGAATGCAGAAAACAGTAATTATAAATTCACTAAAATTTACCATTTAGATGCAACACCTGTTCAAAGTCAAGGATTTGCAGGTACATGTTGGAGTTTTTCTGGTTTATCTTTTTTTGAATCTGAATTAATTCGTTTAGGTAATAAAAATCCTAAAATTCTTTCTGAAATGTACGTTGTTCGTAAAGCATATGAAGAAAAAGCTGACAAATATATTCGTATAGACGGAAAAATTAATTTTAGTCAAGGAGGTGGTTTTGTAGATATACCATACATCATTCGTAAATATGGTATTGTTCCTGAAGAAATCTATAAAGGATTAAATTATGGGTCAGAAAAACATTCGCATGGAGAAATGTTCAGTGTTTTAGATGGTGCCGTTCAAGGAATGCTAAAATATTCGAAAGATGAGTTAGAAAACGACAATTCTAAAGGAATTACAAAAACTTGGAAAACAGCAATCGGTGGTATTTTAGATGCATATTTAGGGAAAGAACCTTTTGAATTTTCTGTTGATGGGAAAAAATACACCCCAAAATCGTATGCGGAATCTTTAAAATTAAACATGGATGATTATGTTTCCATTACTTCCTTCATTGGACATGATTTATACAAGCCTGCCTATTTAGCAATTCCGGACAACTGGTTATGGGAAGGGTCTTACAATGTTTCAATAGATGATTTGTATAATATAGCGGAATATGCATTGAAAAATGGATTTACTATTGCTTGGGGTGCGGATGTATCGGAAAAAGGGTTCAGTTTTAGAAATGGTATTGCCATCTGTCCTGAAGATGAGGCTTCAATCGATGTAAATGGAAAAGACTCTAAAATGTTTTCAGATGCTGGAGCAATGAAAAGTGCTAATGCATTCTTAAATCCTACAAAAGAATTAGTAATTACTGAACAAATGCGTCAAGATGCATACGATAAAAAGTTAACTACAGATGACCATGGAATGCATATCGTTGGCTTATACAAAGATCAAACGGGTAAAAAATTCTTTTTAGTGAAAAATTCTTGGGGCGATGATAGAAATTTCCCTAAAGGTTATTTTTATGCATCTGAAAGTTATTTCCGTTACAAAACAATGAACTACTATTTACACAAAGACGGAATTCCAAAAGATATTCGTAAAAAATTAGGTATCTAATCTTTTTTAAATAAAACCATGGAAAGATTAACACCTGCGGAAGAGCAAGTAATGCTTCGACTTTGGAAATTAGAAAAATCGACAGTAAAAGAAATTGTTGCTTTGTACGACGAACCTCGTCCTGCATATAATACAACCTCTACCATCGTTCGAATTTTAGAAAAAAAGAAATTCATTCGTCATAAAGCAGTTGGTCGAGGTCATGTATACATTCCTAAAGTAACGCGTGAGCAATACCGGGAATACATGGCAGACTATCTTCTTAAATTTTATTTCGATGGTGAACGGAAAGAAATTGTTAGCTACTACACAAGTAAAAGTTCGCTAAACGAATTACTATAATTCAATGAAGGCCACAGGAAACTGTGGCTTTTTCATTTACAAACAATTCCTAAATTATCATGTGTAAATCATAATAATCCAAAATACCTTTTTTATGGTATTGATATCTATTTAGAACGAATCTAAATTTGTTGTGCTAAATTTAATTCCAATGAAAATAATAATATCTGCATTTACTCTATTCATCCTTATTTGTATACAAACTATTTCTGCACAAATTCTTACGAAGGAAGATTCATTAAATGCTGGTTTAGTACGCTCAACTAATCCAACCGTTTTATCTGGATATGGTAATGTTAGATATCAACGTAATATTACTAATAAAGAATCTATATTAAATGTGGATCGAATCGTGTTATTTGTTGGTCATCGATTCTCCAAAAAGATTGCGTTTTTTTCTGAATTAGAAATAGAAGATTGTAAGATTGCTGGCGGTGAATCTGGTGGTGAATTTGCAATGGAACAAGCTTTCCTAAAATTCGATATAAATAGTAATAATTACATTACTACAGGATTATTTATTCCTCGAATTGGAATTATCAATGAAAACCATTTGCCTACCACATTTAATGGTAACGAAAGACCATTTGTAGAAAATTATCTCATACCAGCAACGTGGAGAGAAATTGGTGTAGGATATTATGGTACCAGCTCAAGAATTCAAGGCTTAAATTATTCTGCATCGTTAATGAATGGTTTGGATGCTTCCAAATTTGAAAAAGGAGATGGTTTCAGAGGTGGGCGTTTTGAAGGACGTAATGCAAATGCAAACGCTTTAGCGTTAAATGGGGCTTTGCTATATTATAGAGGCGGTTTACGTTACCAAATTTCTGGCTACTATGGTGGAAGTACTGGTATAACTAATATTGCATCGGATTCAACTGGATTAAAAAATAGTGCGTTTAGTAATGCGGTTTCTGTTCTTGAATCAAACGTTCAATATCGTTTTCATGGTTTTACTCTGAAAATGTTAGCAGCCTATGTTCATTTTAACAATGCATTTGGCATAAACCAAGCATATAAAAATGATACACCAGAAAGTATTTTTGGTGCTTATGGTGAATTAGGATACAATCTGTTACAAAAAACGGAAAAAAATCTAACCTTATTTACTCGTTATGAAAACCTTAACATGAATATGAAGCTTCCATCCAACGTTGCAAGAGACGAATCCATCAATCGTCAATATTTAGTTAGTGGAATAACTTTTCAACCACATAAGGGTGTTTCGATAAAATTTGATTACTATTGTCTTCTGACAGGAGCATCTAACCCTTCTCCTTCCCAATCAGTGTATAACAAACAAAATATTATCAACCTTGGAGTAGGCTATAGTTTTTAATATGGACAAAAACAGAAGAGAATTTATAAAAAACTCCTGTACATTATGTGCAGGTGTTTTAGGTTTAAGTGCATTATTGCCAGCTTTACAAAGTTGCGTTGCAATTAACACCCTTCAATTGGAACCAATCAATAATACGTTTAAAGTTCCTATTTCTTCTTTCATAGAAACTTCTAGAGTTGTTGTAATTAAACACAACACTCTTTCTTTTCCTATTGCATTAGTGAAATCCGATATAACAAATTATCGTGCGTTTGAACTTAAATGTACACACCAAGATAATGGATTAGGTGTGTCTAATTCCGGTTTTTTCTGTAGTATGCATGGTAGTAATTTCGATTTAAATGGTCGTGTGCAAACACCCCCAGCAAGTCGGAATTTAAAAGAATTTAAAACGATACTACAAACAGAATCGATTTTAGTGACTGTATAAACTATCACAGCTTATTTTTCAAGCTCAAAAAATCCAATTTAAAATTCATAAATTACTTTCTATTTCTTGGGTGATAAGAAATTATAGCTTCACGAATAAAACGCTGATCTAAATGTGTATAGATTTCGGTAGTTGTTATAGACTCATGACCTAACATCTCTTGTATTGCTCTTAAATTAGCTCCACCTTCTATTAAATGAGTGGCAAAAGAATGTCGAAAAGTATGTGGACTAACACTCTTCTTTAACCCTATTGTAAAGGCCAAGTCTTTTATTATGGTAAAAATCATTACGCGGGTTAATTTGGCTCCACGACGATTTAAGAATACCACATCTTCATTTCCCGATTTAATTGATTGATGGTTTCGTGTTTCAGAAACATAACAAGCAATTTCATCTTTTACCGATGGACTAGTAGGTACTAATCGTTCTTTATTTCCTTTACCAATTACTCGAATAAATCCTTCGTCTAAATACAAATCTGAAAAACGTAGATTAACTAATTCACTTACCCGTAAACCACAACTATAAAGCGTTTCTAAAATAGCTCTATTTCGTATTCCTTCGTTTTTACTGTAATCGATTGCTGAAATCATCGAATCAATCTCTTCTATGGTAAGTACCTCCGGTAATTTTAAACCAATTTTAGGTAATTCTAAGAGTTCACTCGGATCATCCTCTCTCTCGTTTTCAATAATTAAGAATTGAAAAAATTGTTTAATACCAGATATAACACGTGCTTGCGATCGTGCAGAAAGTCCTAAATCATGAAGAATAAAGACAAATCCCTTTAATTGATCTAAATTCACTAAAATTGGATCCAATAGTTGACGATCAATCGAGTATTCCATTAATTTCTGAACGTCTCTTTGGTATGCTAAAATAGAATTTTCAGATAATCCCTTTTCAATTTTCAGAAATGAAACAAAATTCTTAATATAGCGTTCCCAAGTATTCATAAATTTGGTTAATTTGAGCGTATGAAGATAGCAATTGTAAATGGTCCAAACTTAAATTTAGTTGGAAAACGTGAGAAAAGTATTTATGGTGCTGAATCTTTGGATAAATATTTAGCAGATTTAAAAACAAACTCAAGCAACGAAATCTCTATATTTCAATCTAATATAGAAGGAGAATTAATTAATTTTCTTCAAACAACACAAGTAGATGGTATTATACTTAATGCTGGAGGATATACCCATACAAGCGTAGCATTACGGGATTGCGTGGCCGCTATATCCATTCCAGTTATAGAAGTACACATTACTAATATTACTGCCAGAGAAGAATTTAGACATACTTCCCTCTTATCTGCTGTTTGTGTAGGATGTATTTTTGGTTTTGGCGTAGAATCCTATCGTTTAGCAATAAATTATTTTACTAATATTAAATTTTAAAACGCTATATATTAATAAATTATATTTTTTATGATAAATTAATTTAAATAAATTCACTTTTTTGCTTGCAAATCTAAATATTGGTGTTATCTTTGCACACGTCAAACAGATGTAGACAAAATAAAAGATTCCGTAGCTCAGCTGGTAGAGCAATACACTTTTAATGTATGGGTCCTGGGTTCGAATCCCAGCGGGATCACTAAAAGCCACTCAATCGAGTGGCTTTTTTGTTTAAATCAAGTCAAATTTCACGATTTCCCTAGCTTTTAGCAGTTTTTACCATTTGTCCACAAAACAAGTTAAATCAAAATAAAACAAGTTTTGCGCCGACAATTGCGCCGACAAAAAAAATCACTTTCTTTGTCGGCGCAAATCGCTACATCCCTTATATAGATTAAGGGTACAACGATTAGTAAAAACTGAAATTGTTGTTTAGTCGCCGCTAAATGTTTCTGTTTTCACATTATTAATCTAATAGTTTGAAAAGATGCAAGCAACACAAAAATTCAGTGTTACCTCGATGTTAAATAAGCAGCGAGAAAAAGAAGGGAAAGTTCAAATATTCATTCGTATTTATTTCGATGGAAAAAGAACAGAGATTACCACCCAAAACTTCGTCAAGGTGAATCATTGGGATGATAAATTCAAAAAAGTAAAAGATATTGATCCTAATTCACATTTAATCAATATTCAACTTGAAGAAATGAAAAGTAAAATCACAAAGATTTATGTGAAATTACAAGCGCTTGAAGAAGAAATCACTGTTCAAAAAATCAGACAATTATTTCAAGGTAAACCAATCGAAGAATCTCCGAAACCAAAAAACAAAACCATCTGTGAAGCCTTCGACTATCACAACCTAAAAATGGAAGAAACGTTAAAGGTTGGTAAAGTCTGTACTAAAACGTGGGAACGCTATAAGATTACAAAAAACAAAGTCGTAGCCTTTATGGAGAAACAATACAATGTTTCCGACATGGAATTGCCCGATATCAGATTACGCTTTGTAACCGAGTTCGAACATTATTTATTGACCACCGACAAACTTCAATCTAATACAGCGCACAAATACATCAAGAATTTGAAAAAGATCATGAACATGTCTGTTGGCTTAGATTGGATTCCCTCTAACCCGTTTAATCAATTCAAATGTTCTTATCAAAGTCCAGACAGAGAAATACTCAATCGAGAAGAATTAGCGGTCTTACAATTCAAGAAATTAAGTATTTCTCGTTTAGAAGAAGTACGTGATGTATTTGTTTTTTGTTGTTATACAGGTTTTGCATTTACAGACATTTTCCAATTTGAGCAAAATGCAGTTACCATTGGATTGGATGGAGAATATTGGTTGAGTACAAATCGTCAAAAAACCGGCACGAAGGAAAGTGTTCCACTTCTTCCTGTTGCCTTAAAGATCATTGAAAAATACAAACATCACCCCTACTGTGTTTCTGAAAACAAATTACTTCCAGTCAATTCCAATCAACGCTACAATAGTTACCTAAAAGAGCTTGCAGATATTTGTAACATCAACAAACACCTAACTTCTCACATTGCTCGTCATACCTTTGCTACCACCGTAACCTTAGCGAATGGCGTTCCAATTGAAACCGTAAGTTCAATGCTTGGTCATACGAGTATTCGTACTACTCAGATTTATGCAAAAGTAGTTGAGGAAAAAGTAAGTTCCGATATGAAGTTACTTCGTCAAAAATTAGCCAATATTCCAATAATTACAAAGGCTGTTTAAAAAGTTACATTTTATAGTATTTATACGCATTTTACCACTTAAACAAAACTGTTTCAATTATATATCGTTTAACATTTCCAAAAAAGGTTTGAAATAATCTAGTTTCAAACCTTTTTAGTTATTAAAACTGATAAAGAATAATTGAATGAGTAACATGGAAATTTTAATGGATGAATATTGGGAAAGTATGATTTCGAAAATCGATCATGAAAAACATGAAAATCAGATTTACGCACCCAAAGCAATAAAAGTTATCGAAAAAACAATCGATCAAATCAAAGAATATATCAAGATAAATGATTTCAAAAATTCACAAGATGAAATCAACTTCTTTAAAAATCTAAAACCACGTTTTTGTTCACTTCTAATCTATTACAAGAAAATACATCAAATTGAACTCGAAAAGCCAATCGGAAGTATGGAAGAAAAGAAAAATCACCTACTTTTTTATCTAAACAGTTTAACCAGGTACTTCAAACAAAACATTTCCTTTTATCAATACATCAAATCAGGAAAAACACATTTGGACGAACTATATTTCATTCGAGAGAATGCAAAAAAGAACATTTTGTTTGAAACATTTTCAAACGATATAGATTATCGATTCTGTACTGGATTCGATTTTCGGCTTTCTGTGTTATCTGCATATGAGAAATTGGAGAATTATTTAAACAAAGAATTGGATATTTTGCTAAATCCACCACTAAATTCATTGAAATCCGAAAACACCCACTACGAAATCAACTACGAAAAATATAATTTACATTGGACAGAAAGCCAAAGTGCTCTTACAGAGTTGATTTATGCTTTACACGAGAGCAAGGTTTTCAATGAAGGCGATACTACGATACTCGATATTACTAAATGTTTGGAAGAAGCGTTTAACATAAAGATTTCAAACGTACATCGTTCATTTACAGAAATTAAACATCGAAAATCTGACCGATTAAAGTTTTTAGATAATTTAAAAAAAAACCTACATTCTTCGATTGAACGTGGTTTACAAAAATAGTCAACTACGAAAAAACAAGTCAAAACAGGTCAAAAACATACTTTTTTCATACTAAAACATAGTAAAACAATACAAAAACAAACAAAAAATCAATTTTCTTTCCGTAGTTGAATTCGTAGTGTGGAAAATTTATTTTGACTTGATTCAACTTTGCACCATAACAAAAACAGATAAACAAAACGTTATGGCGGCAAACATCATTACACAAGAAGACTTAGATCAATTCAAAGTAGAATTGTTCTCAGAATTGAAGAACTTGTTTTCACTTCAGAAAGAAGTAAAACAAGAAAATGAAATCCAACAACCCAAATGGCTCAAATCCTATCAAGTCCAAAGGTTGTTGGGTATCTCCCCTGGTACGCTTCAGAATCTACGTATCAACGGAACATTACCCTACACAAAGATTGGTGGCATTATCCTGTATTCACAGGATGACATCAATAAGTTAATTAATGGAAATATGCGTAATCCGCTCCAGCATGAAAAAATCTGAGTATGGGGTCAATTACATCCTTCATCTTAACGAAGCTTTTTATAAAATTTCGCAAGATGATTATTTAAATCCAACACATGTGAGTTTATATTTTTCACTTTTTTATTGTTGGAATATTAGACGATTTCAAAACCCATTTATCATTCAAAGAGACGAAATTATGTGTTTATCCAAAGTCAAATCGAAATCAACCTACCATCGTTGTATAAAAGACCTTGAAGTTAGCGGGTATATTTTATATCTACCATCCAAAAATGCAATGACTGGTAGTCGTATAAAAATGCTTTCATTAAGTCCAGTCGGAAGTCCAAATTTTGGCTATGCTAATCCCAATAATGAACTTCAGAGTGTTCATCAGCGTCCCAAAATTGAACTTCCCATCGAGCCTTTATATAAACATATAAACTTAAATAAACATATAAACGTTGTTAGTGCAGAAAATGAATTTTCTGCAAAACACAAAAAGGAAAAAAATGAGGTCAAAAAAACTTCTAGTACATCCTCCAAATTCATTCCTCCTTCTCTCGAAGAAATCTCTACTTATTTTCGAGAAAAATCAAGAGACGAAATCGAAGCACAAAAGTTCTTCAATCATTTTGAATCGAACGGATGGAAAATTGGTGGTCGTTCTCCAATGAAAAAATGGACTGCAGCTGCGAATAACTGGATATTGAATGCAGACAAATTCAATCCTAAACCGAAAAATCAATCCAATCTCCACATCAATCAAGACAAAGATTACGACATCCCATTGTAGGCAAATGTCCTGTTGAGCGAAGTCGAAACATACCGACTCGTCATGCTGAGCGAAGTCGAAGCATCGTGTCAAATTGAGCAAAGCGAAAAATTAAAAAAAATGAAACCACCCTACACTATCAAAAATAACATCCACATTTATGATTTCCATTCCTGCTTGAAATACCTTCAAGCAAATGGCAAAATCAAATACGGAGCACACTTCAAAATTCATCAAGAAGACTTTTTACTCATTCGAAAAATCTTGTGTTATGCCATTCGCGATGAAGAAGCGTGTCAGAAATACGAAATAGATTTCAAGAAAGGTATTTTACTACTCGGACCTGTTGGCTGCGGTAAAACTTCCCTAATGACCCTCATTCGTGATTTCTTTCCTACATCATTTCGTCCGATTTTGAAATCCACAAGACAAGTTTCGTATGAATTTATCCAAGAAGGCTATGGAATCATTGACCAATACGGCAAATCAAGTAAGATTTATTGCTTCGACGACCTTGGAGTGGAAAGTAGTTTAAAACATTACGGAAACGAGTGTAATACCATGGGAGAAATCCTACTCAGTCGCTACGACCAATTCATTCAATTTGGAACGATCACACACGTAACTACCAACCTTAATTCAGTTGAACTCGAAAAAATGTATGGAGTACGTGTCCGTTCCCGATTGCGTGAAATGTTCAACCTCATTTCATTCGAAAAGCACTCCCCCGACAAACGCCGGTAGGGTCACATCGCATATGACCAATTTATTATTCATTTTAAAACCAAACTATTATGAACAACTTCTTAAACCAAATTATCAACCACCCTCTCCCTGACGATCAATACTTCAAAGACATCTACACCAAGCGTCAAATCGTCCTACACCACACCGTTTCCAACGGAAACGCTAAAAACGTAATCGACACTTGGCAAACCACCAAAGAAAAAGTTGGTGTAGCATTTGTGATTGACCGTGAAGGCATCATTCACAAAGCGTTCAGTAGCGCTCATTGGGCGCACCACTTAGGAACGAAAGAAATCAACAACACGATTTTAAACAAACAATCCATTGGTATCGAATTATGTTCATGGGGTGCTTTAACCGAAAAAAACGGCTTATATTTTAATACAAATAATCACGTAATTTCTGAAGAAGAAGTTGTCAAATACAATTATCTTTTTCGAGGTTCACGTTACTATCAAAAATACACAAATCAACAATTAGAAAGCTTAAAACTTTTATTGAGACACTTATGTAAAACATACAATATACCAATAGATTACAAAGAAGACATGTGGAAATATTCCAAAGCAGCAGTTAGAGGCGATAAAGGTATTTTTACGCATGTTTCCTATCGGAAAGATAAAAGCGATTGTCATCCACAGAAGGAATTAATTGAATCGTTAAAAACAATTTAATTTTAGGTATAAAGTCTTCAACTTTTATAAAATAAAAGTGAAGACTTTTTCTTAAGGTAGTATCCCATAAAGTGTGTAAACCCTGCTAAAAGTTATTCTGAAAATATTTTGGCCTCCTCCAAAAAGGCCTAAAAATAATTTTCGGAAATAACTTTTTAGTAATTTAAACACACAATTATGAAAAAAGAAGATTTATTAAAAAGT
>CANGOF010000064.1 GCA_947455515.1 Flavobacteriia bacterium | reverse complement strand
TAAAAACAAAACGTGCTTTGAACACAATTATGTAAAAAGAGAGCAGCTACAAGTAACTGCTTCTCTCACAAACTAGCTCAAGGCTGTTTTAATAACGTAAAGATAAATATTTATAATTTATTTGGAATTTAACACAGAATCTTCGTGGTGTTGCAGAATGCTTAGAATGTGCATTAGTAAAATACCACTGCTAGGTTAAGTGTATTACGTATTTGGCTACCATTTCATCGCGTGGGTGGGGTGTTAGGGTGTTTTTATTGGTGGAGAAATTTTAGGTCCTATGTTTAAAACATCTATTATGTCCTTATCAAAATATTTATCTGATTGAACAATAATTAAAAATAAACGTTTGTTCCTTTTATAAACTAATATTGAAGTTAATGGATTCTTTAAATCATTTTTTATTATTATTATTTGATGTCCTTCAAATTCGTTCCAAAGTGAGATTCTTTTAAAATTCCCATAGCAACCAACATAATATTTTCCTTTGTAGTATGATTTGATTGTATCTTTCTTGTCTATATTAATATTAAATCCGTCTTTAAACGAATAATTATATTTAACGTCTTGACGTAATTCACTTTCCATATTTAAAGTTTCTCCATTTTTAAATGTAATATTTGACACATCAAAATCATTTGTTAATTTGACTTTATCTAAATTTATATTTTCTAAGTTTTTGAATTCCCAAATATTGAAAAGAAAACCCATGTCTTTATTTTTCATATTACCTAAATAATGAAAGAAATTTTGACAGTCTGTTTTGGAAAATGTACTATTGCCAATATCATCAAGATTTACTTGAGTATTTTTTTTAAATATCCATTTGTATTTTTTAAATGAAGTATAATCTGCGTTGTGACCATATATGTGCATTTTGACAAACAAATTCCCTTGTATTACTAAAAATATAGCAACAAGAATTGCTATAATTATTTTATATTTTTTATTCATACAATATTAATAAGCATAAATCCAAAATGGAATTGCCCGCTCCGCTGAATTTTTAATTCTGCGGCACAATCAATGAAAATTCCACACCCAAATTTACAATATCTCTCAATACGTCAACATCATTTGACCTAAAACTTCAAGATCCAAAACACTTTTCAATATCTTGATAATTGCTTGCAAGTGAATACTTTCAGTTGTATACTTCATTTACATGGATTGATTTAAGATGAATACAGTTGACACCGCAAAATACTTTCAGTGGAGTGGGAATATACTTAGTGTTGAAGATGGTGCCGCAGTATTAACTTCGTAGCTGCAAAGCGTTGCAAATCCAGCTGAGCGGGTTTTGAAAGTTGACTCATTCCTAAAAAACTATAATTTGGACTAATTACAATTATCCAACACTTTTTGAACAGCTTCTTGGTAGCCTAGATAAACTGCTGTGTGCCAATCTTTACATGCGCCTGGTTTGTCGTTGGATTTGATCTTTGCTTCCCCGCGTTTCATGTAGTAGATTGGATTGTTAGATTCCAATTCGATTACTTTGTTTAAATCTAAAACTGCATCTGCAAATTTATCCATTGCCATTTTTAGGTTGGCATTATTAAGATAAAGTTCTATGTTTTTTGGGTCTAACTCAATCGCTTTAGCATTATCTATGGTTGCAGCACGGTAGTCGCCTAATTCAGAACGTGTAATTGCCCTATTTTTGTATGCATTTGCGTATGAAGGATCCAGCTCTATTGCTTTAGAATAATCCTCAATTGATCCAATGAAATTTCGTAAAGCATGATTTGTATTTCCACGAGCGAAAAAAGCTTGTGCGTTTGCGGTATCTAATGTAATTGCTCGTGTTAAGTAATGGATAGACTCGTTTAATTCATTCATTTCTAATTTCAATACTCCCATGTAATAAGCTGCTTGTGAATTTGCGGTATCGTTTTTTAATACAAATAAAAAGTCATGGTTTGCAGCTTTATTATCTCCACTTCGCATGAATGCATCCCCACGTGATAAATATACCTCCAAAATAGATGTGTCTTGGAGTAATACATTGTTATAATCTTCAATAGCTTCTTTGTAGTTTTTTAGATTTTTATGAATATTTGCTCTTTCAATAATTGCCTCTTCAAAGGTTGGTTCGATCGTAATGATTTGATTATAATCTGCAATAGCGCCTGTTTGATCTTCAAGTTCTTTTCGGATGTTTGCTCTATGGAAATAAGCATAAATATGTTTTGGATCTAATTCAATCACCTTGTTTAAATCAATAAGTGCTGCACGAATATTTTTTAATTCGATATATGCCAACGCACGATTGTAGTGCGCATTTGGGTCATTTGGGGTTAGTTGAACAGCATAGGTGAAATCTTCGGTTGCTAAATCATATTTTTTCAACTTCATATATAAAGTTCCCTTATTCCTGAAGGCTTTCTCATAGGCGGGATCAATTACGATGCATTTTTCATAATCTTCAATGGCATCTCTGTAATTTCCGATTTCCGCTTCCGCTTGTGCGCGATTAAAAAAAGCAGGAATAAACATTGTATCTAATGCAATTGCTTTGTCGAAATCTTCAATAGAACCGGCATAATTTCTAAGCATGTGTTGAGTGTTCCCGCGATTAAAAAATCCTAACTTGTTGGTGGTGTCTAATTCAACCGATTTACTAAAATCTTCAATAGCTTCCCGGTAATTTCCTATTTCAGATTTAACAATACCACGATTCATGTAAAAGTCAGATTTTGTATCATCCAATGCAATTGCTTTAGAATAAGCTTCTAAAGCTCCTGTAAAATCTTTTTGGTCAAGTTTATCATTGCCTGAATTGTAATAATCCATTGCGGTTTGAGAATGAACCTCTAAGACGAATAAAAACAGTACAAATACTAATAATAAATGTTTCATTTATGCGTTTATCTATTTGATGTCTTGTGAACTAATAACACAATTTAAGCATAAATAACGGCATTATTTTGCTAATAATCAACTTTCACCCTTAATTTTTAGGCTAATATTCTATTTTCCAAAGAAATAATCCTTGAGCTGGAACGGACATTTTCGCTTCACATCGATCCATTTTTGAAATAATCGTTGCGACTTCTTCTGGCGAAATTTTTTCTGTTCCAACTTCCAAAAGTGTCCCAACTATTGCTCTTACCATATTCCGTAAGAATCTATCCGCTGTTATTTCAAAATATAACTTGTTTTCAGATGTTTGTGTCCATTTAGCATGTGTTACGTCACAAATATTAGTGAAAACATCGGTATGTAATTTCGAGAAGGAGGTGAAGTCTTGTTTGCCTAAAATAAATTGACATGCTTCATTCATTTTTGCTATGTTTAATTCTTTTGTAAAATGTAGACTTGCGCCATTAATAAAAGGGTCTTTTTGTGTGTGAATGAAATAACGATAGGTACGTGAAATTGCATTAAATCGTGCATGAAAATCACTTGCTACTTTCAGGATTCGATAGATAACAATGGAAGAGGGGAGGATACGGTTGACTTTATATGTCAGGACCTCTAAGTCCCATTTTTCAGGTAAATCTACATGTGCGATATAGTGTTTTGCATGGACACCTGTATCAGTTCTCCCACAACCTACGATGTCTATTTTTTTTGCATCGAATAATTTTGATAAAGCTTTTTCAATGGTTTCTTGAACACTGATTTGTTTCGGTTGAATTTGCCACCCGAAAAATTCACTACCGTTGTATGCTAATTCGATTGAAAAACGTTGCATTCCCTACAAGATATTTACTTCACGTTCTAATTCAATACCAAACTTTGTTTTAATATCTTCGATTATTTCAGTAGATAAAGCTAAAATTTCATTTCCATTGGCTCCTCCGTAATTTACCAAGACTAAAGCTTGGTTTTTATGGACTCCACAATTTCCAACTTGTTTACCTTTCCATCCAGCAGTTTCAATTAACCATCCAGCAGGTATTTTAACAGAATGATCATCCACAGGATAAGATGGAACATTTTTGTAGTTTATTTTGATTTGGTTTAAAATTTCTACAGGTACTACAGGGTTTTTAAAGAAACTCCCCGCATTTCCCAATTCCACAGGATTAGGTAATTTACTTGATCGTATAGCAATAACAGCATCGCTGACTTCTTTAGTTGTTGCTTTTGTTATTCCTTTAGAAGCTAATTCTGCTTCGATTGCACCATATTTGGTGTTTAAATTTTCTTGAAGTGATAACCTGAAAAAGACATTAGTAATAATGTATTTTCCTTTTAAATTTCTTTTAAAAACACTTTCTCTGTAACCAAAAGCGCACTCTTCCTTCGAAAATGTATGAATTTTTCCAGAAGCAATTTCTAAGGCTTCCAGTTTTTCAAATACATCTTTGATTTCAACACCATACGCACCAATGTTTTGCATTGGACTTGCTCCGACACTCCCAGGAATTAAAGACATATTTTCTATGCCGTAATAGTTGTTCTCAATTGTATATATTACAAATTCATGCCATACTTCACCTGCACCAACTTTAAGAATAACATCGTTTTGATTTAATTCGACACAGGTTATCCCTTTGATTTCATTTTTTACTACGAGTCCTTCAAAATTTTTAGTTAGTAATAAGTTACTACCACCTCCTAAAACAAGAAGCTCTCTGGTGTTGTTTTTTACTAATTCTCTGGCTTCTTCTATGGTTGAAAAAGTCGCAAAATGTGATGCAATAGAAGAAACTCCGAATGTAGTATACCCTTTTAAATCTATGTTTGTTTGCATGGTTTATCTACTAATGAATATCGAATGTAAAAGGAAGGCGCATTTGTATTCCTTTCATACTTTCCAATTTAATTAATTCAGTGTAATATTTTTGCAAACTTACAGGTATTTTTGTGGTGGTCAATTTCGATTCAGATGCATTATTATCCTCTTTTATTTCTTCTAATTGATTTAATAATTCTTCCATTGGTTCAATTTTTTTCTCTGGCCAATACCGTGGCACCACAGTAGTGATTTTTGCTTTCTTTGCCGCATATGCTATTGCTTCATTTAGACCGCCTAATTCATCAACAAGACCAATTTTTTGAGCGTCGCTTCCTGCCCATACGCGACCACGTGCATAGCGATGGACACGTTCTGGTGTCATCTTTCTTCCGTCAGCTACCTTTGAGATAAAATCGTTATATATTTTATCTACTTGTTTTTGAATAACATCCAATTCTTCTGAAGATAACTTATGGTTCGTTGAAAGAGAAGCATGTCTATTTGTAGCCACTTTGTCAAAGGTAATTCCTAATTTATTTTCAAAGAATTTCCCAGTATAAGGAATAATTCCAAAAACTCCAATAGATCCAGTAATCGTAGTAGGTTCAGCAAAGATATAGGAAGCAGCGGTAGAAATATAGTATCCTCCAGAAGCTGCAACATCTCCCATGGAAACGATTACTTTTTTCTTTTTATTTGCGAGCACGACTTCCCTCCAAATGATATCACTTGCAAGTGCGCTTCCTCCTGGGCTATTCACACGAAGGACAATTGTTTGAATGTTTTCATTTAATCTTGCTTCACGAATATAGGTTGCTATTTTATCCGAAGTAAGTTCATCTCCATTAACAGAAATTCCACCTTCTGCTAAAATAATCGCAACATTTGGTTTGGAAAGATTATTACTTATTTGTTTGTTGTAGAAGTTTTTTCGAGCATATTTTTCAAAAGAATATAAATCTAAGTTGTCTGGATCAGAAATATTCACTTTTTTAGTAAGGATATCTAAGATTTCATCTTTGTATTTTGTTGCTTTGAAGAAATGATATTGAACACCTTCTTCCACAGTTGTAACTAATCCATTATCAGCAATTTTAGAAAGAGTATTAGTATCAGTTTGTATGTCTTTGGCAATTTCGCAACGTACTTCTTTCCAAATATTTCGCAGTAATTGTGTTGTTTGTAATCTGCTTGAATCAGACATTTTAGCAAATAAAAAAGGTTCAACTGCACTTTTAAAATCATTACTTCGTCCACGAATTACTTGCATTTCTACTCCTAATAAATCTAAGGTGTTTTTGAAGAACATTGGTTCTGTACCTAAACCTAAGAATTCAACCATTGTACCAGGAAAACCATAATTTTCTTTAACGACAGAAGTAAGGTAGAATTGTTTTTGTGAGACCATTTCACCACTTGTATATGCTACAACAAATTTTCCTGAGGTTTGAAATTTTCCAATTGCTTTTCTAATTTCTCGAGCTGTACTTATTCCGCAATTCACATCATTCAATTCTAAGTATAATCCTTTGATGTCATTATCGGTTGCTGCTTTTTCTAATCCAAATAGAATATCACTCAACCCGATTTTCTTTTCTACGGAAAAAGAAGACGGGTTTAATCTGGAAGAGCTGTTTTCTCCGATTACACCTTCCAGTGTCATATGTAGTATTGTTTTTGAAGAAATTTCCTCCTCTTTTTCATTACTAAAGCTTGATACAATTCCTCCAATAATACCAAAAAACACGAGCACCCATACTATAAATGCTACAAAGATGGCTGTAAAGGTTGGCCAAAATATTTTCCAAAAAGAAATACGTTTTTCAGTCATAATTACTCAATTTATTACAAATGTACACAACGATTTTGAAAATATGTAACCATGTAATTTAATCCACGTATCAAATATTAAATTGTTGAAATTAATGATACAAACTTACATAGGATTAGGTTCAAATTTAGGAGATAGGATTGCTAAACTAAATTCTGCCATTTCTAAAGTGAATCTAACAATAGGTGAAGTAACTAAGTGTTCGTCATTTTATGAATCAGAACCTTGGGGATTTGAATCTACTGAACAGTTTGTAAATTGTGTAATACAAATTCAAACCAATTTAAGTCCGAATGAGTTATTAGCTCAATTAAAGGAGATTGAAAGAGAAATGGGGCGAAATCAACGAATATCGATGATTTATACTGATCGAGTTATAGATTTAGACATACTCTATTATGGAGAAGAAAGAATGGAATTTGATTGTTTATCAATTCCACATCCAAGGATCTATGATCGAAGATTTGTATTAGAACCTTTCGCAGAAATTGCGCCAAAATGGTTGGATATTACGAAAGGTAAAACGATAAATGAACTCTTAAAAAGTTGTCAAGATACCTCCATGTTAAAAAAAATAGTATCTTAGTTTCTTTTAAGTGTGTCAATATGTTGTTATTGACTGTGAAATAATACGTAATATTGTAATTAATAAGTAAATAAGAATCAAAATTGAGAATGAAAAATCGTAGTATCAAAAGTTTAGCAATGCTTACCGTTGCTGGTTCAATAGTTGCAAGTTGTAGCTTATTAAAAGATGTTAATTATACGGTTACACCTAGTCCTTTGGAAATGCATGGGGATAGTGTTCGTGTAAAAGTAGATGTTACTTTCCCTGCAAAAGGATTAAATAAAAAAGCATCGATCGAAATTACTCCAATGTTAGGCAATAACGCTTTAAATTCTGTGTTAGTGTTAGGTGAAAAATCTACAGGTAATGGAACAACTATTCTTTACAAACCTGGAGGTGTTGTAACCTACGAAGATGTGATTGCTTACAAACCAGATATGGAAAATGCAGAATTAACTGTTTCTGGAAGAGTGATGAAAGGTGGGGTTGAAAAGATGATGACTCCAACTAAGAAAATCGCAGATGGTACAATCATTACGCCTTTGTTAGTCAATAAAGATTTCAAAGTTGCTACGGTCAAAGACAATCATGTAAATGTTCGTGAAGAAGTATATACTGCGCAAGTGAATTACTTGAAAGGTAAGTCTGATTTACAAGCTGGTGAGTTGGATAAAGAATCGTTAAAAGCTTTTGAAAAATGGTTAGTGGATGCGCAAAATAATCCTAAAATTAAGATTAAAGCTATTCAAATTGTTGGTTATGCTTCACCTGAAGGGGAGGAAAACAAAAATAATACATTATCTACGGATCGTGCGAATACAGGTAAAACTACCGCAATGTTATTAGCTAAAAATGCTAAGAACGAAGCTGCAATGAAAGAGATTTACACTTTGTTGGGTCGTGGAGAGGATTATGAAGGATTTAAAGTAGAATTAGAGAAATCTACAATGGATCAAGATGAGAAGCAATTAGTAATTCGTGTTTTGGAAATGTATAAAGATCCAATTCAACGTGAGACTGAAATGCGTAACATGGCGAAAACATTTACATACTTAGATCATACAATTTTCCCAAAATTACGTCGTGCTGAAATTAAAGTAACTTATGAAACTACTGGTCACTCAGATGAGTTGTATGTGATTATTGCGAAAACTAATCCTGAAAAATTAGGAGTAGAAGAATTGCTATATGCTGCTTCTTTACAAAAAGATATAAATGAAAAAGCATTAATTTATGCTGCTTGTGAGAAATTATACCCAACGGATTTTAGAGCTTATAATAATGCTGGTGTATTATTGTTTACTCAAGGTAAATTTGCAGAGGCTGAAGCTAAATTTGAAAAAGCAATTTCTGTAAAAGATAATGGAGTTTCTAAAAATAATTTGGCTGCTGTAGCTGGTGCAAAAGGTGATTTCAAAAAAGCGAAAGAATTATTAGCTAAATCTAACGGTGCAGGTGTTGAAGGAAGCTATAATCAAGGAATTATCGGTATTGTTCAAGGGAATTATGCAAATGCAGTAAGCAACTTTGGAGATAACAAGACATTTAACAAAGCTTTGGCTCAAGTATTAAATAAAGATTTTGACGGTGCTATCGCTACTATAAATGCTTCTACCGATGCTTCGTCTGCTCAAGGAAATTATTTGAAAGCAATCGCGTATGCACATTTAGACAAAGTAGATGAGTGTGTTAAAGCGTTACAAGCTGCAGTAGCTAAAGATGCATCTTACAAAATGAAATTGAAAAAAGATAGAGAGTTTTTGAAATTTGCAGCAAACGAAAATTTTGTTGCGATTGCTAAATAATATTGTTTTACTATTTTTGAAAGAGGCTGTTTCTTTAGAAACAGCCTTTTTTTAATAGTCACAATCTCTACCTGAATGTTTATGAGAACTATGTGTTTTTTCTAATACTTCTAATTCCTTTAAAAATTCTTTAGATGGTTTTATTGAAAGTAATGAGGTTAAATCAGGTTGTCCAGCATCTACCCAAGCCGTATACCAGATGCTTCCGGTCATTTTAATAGAAGCTTTTAATCTTCTTTCGACCATGTTGTTTAATCGAGTATGGTATTCCTTCGAAAATTCACGGGAATAGACACGTTGGGTGACATTTCCACGTTGCTCGAATCCATACTTTTGAAATTTATTCTCTAATGTAATTGTTGACTCTAAATTAAATACGGAATCTAAAGCGAAATGTGATTCTTTTAGTGTTTTCCAAATTTCATCTTGTATTGAAGTTATATATTTCGATTTTCCTACAAAGTAGTTATATTCCTCTGAAAATAATTCTACTAATCTACTTTCCCAAAGTCCATGTATCCCTTTTTGATTTGTAAATTGTCCGTTGTAGTTTCTAGTTGTGTGTAAAGGAACATGTGCATCTCCGATGTAGTGACCTATATCTGCTGCATACTTTAAGATTTTGTCTATGTTTTTTTCTTCGAACGCTTTTTGGAGGTTTAATTTCGTCAAATAGATATGCCAAGGAACTATACCATGTTTTCTAAGGGTATCTTCCGAATATTTTGCTACCGCTTTATTCCAAGAATGAGGTATGCTGTCGAAAGGAAATTGGTAATAATCTAAATCAATAAAATGGCATGGACCTTCTGTTGGAATCATATATCGACGTTTATCTGGATCGACTGCGTGTTCAGAAATGTAGTCTAAGTTCTCTTTGAAAAGAGGAAATAACTCAGGAGGCAATGTGAATACAGCTAAACGATTTATCTTTTTATGGCCATAGAAGCCCCAAGGTTTACTACTACTCAAAACAAGTATTCCAACGAATAAGTATAAGTAACGTATGTATTTAAAGTTTAACCAATTTGCCATTTTTTAAGATTGGGATCACCTTAGTTTGATTAGGAGTTAAACAATAATGAACATCTTTATTTAAGTTTAGATTTTTCAACCTTCTTCTGTGTGAACTAGATTTAATAAATCCTAAATGACTTTTCTTTGCAGATTGAAATAAATATTTTGCGGCTATAGATGAATCTTCTGTAGAATAAAATTTACCAGTGTTAATTAAATAATCGGATATTGCTCCAGCACAAATTGTATCTTCTAAATTGAAATTATCCTGCCAACCAGAGCACAAACAAACCACATCCTTATTTTGTTTTATAATCCATTCACAAATTGCATCTAAATTAAGAAAAGACGCAACCAAAACGGTCTCAGCATCTTTAGCTACATCTAATGATTTGGTACCATTTGTTGTAGTTAATACAATATCTTTCCCTCTAAACTCTGGGTTCATATAGCTAAACGGAGAATTGCCAAAATCAAATCCTTCAACAATTTGACCTTTTCTTTCAGCACCCGCCAAATAACCTTTTTTTTGATATTCTTTCGCTTCTTCAATTGTTGGTACAGGTATAATCGAATTTACACCGTTTTCAAAAGCAGCACAGATAGCGGACGTAGCTCTTAATACGTCAATTACTATTACTATGTCAAAATCATTTTTGAAATATTCGTATCCACCGGGTGTAAAACACACCTCCACTCGTTTTCTTTTTTCCATTTTATTTCGATAAGATCTTTTTATCTACGATAAATGTTCCGAATGGAATTATTGATGCAAGATATAAAAAGAATAATTCCTTTTTGGTATAGGATATTTTTAATGAAACAACAAAAACTAAAAGGATATAGGTAATGAATAGTAAGCCATGAGCCTGACCAACAATTTTGTTTGGTAATAGCATGTCAAATTGATATTTCAAAGGCATTGTTATACCAAATAATAAGTAACTAATTCCTTCTAAAATTGCGATTATTTTTAATAATTTAAGTTGTTTTTGAGCTTCCATTTTAAAAGATTAATGTTACAAAACCATGTTCTATGTATTCTTTGTTATCGCCATCTAAATAACGAATTACATACATATAATTTCCGTTAGGCGACATTTCATCCCCAAACATTCCATCCCAACCAATTTTGTAGTCTAAACTTCTAAATACTGGTTGTCCCCAACGATTCATGATTGTTAAACTATAATCTTTAGGTTCAAACATCGAAATTACAGGATAGAATATTGGATTTTTTCCATGTGGTGTAAATGCATTTGGCACAAAAATAAGTGGCTCGAATGTCACACAAATTACATTTGAATTAGCAATACTTGGTTGTTTATAGATATTATCCGATTCTATGGCGGTTACATAATAACAAACCTGTCCAGTAAAATTTGGCTGATTTATTAAATTATCCGTATAGGTTAATTGTGTAGATGGTAGAATAGCGATTGGAGTAGGGTCAAATCCGCCTTTTAATTTACGATAAACAGCATAATTCAATATGTTTCCGTTAAATCCAATGTAGGGAGACCAAGAAAAAGTATTTGCTAATGTAGAACTATCACTTTGTTTATTTTCAATTTTTAGAAGCATATTTGTTACTTCGTTTCCATAGGAGGTTTTGTTCCCACAACTATCAATTATTCGAGTTCGATAGGTGTAATTTTCAAAAGGAGTTTCTACTAATGAATCATTAAATATAACTGTGTTTGAGCTAACTGGTTTGACTTGAATTTCTTTAAATATTCCTTCTTTATTTTTTTTCTCCAAAACGATTTTAGATACCCCACCTACATGATCGATTAGGTGTGTTAGTTGTATGTATTTGTCATAAGTATTAGCTACTTTAGTATAATTATAGGATGGCAATGTTGGAGCTTTTGTATATAGTTTTATAGGGTTTGAAAATGCTGTGACGCTATCAGAACTCAATGCTTGTATGATAAATTCATAATTTTTAAATCCTTGTAACGTATCTTGAAAACTTTGTTGCGTTGTAGAATCTATCAATTTCCAGAATCCATTTTCTTTTTTTACAAAGATTTTATATTTAATTATATCCTTCCAACCAATATATTTTGTCCAATTAAGTGATACTACCCGATGACAAAGGTCGTAAGTGTTTTTAAGATTAAATCCAGTATGCGGTTCTGAATTTCCAGATAACTGATTGTTAGGAGGACTGGAGGACTGGCATGAATCGTATGCAGAAATACTAAATGTAATTGCTGAATTCAAGGGTGCATTAATTAAATTATAGGACAATGGTTTTGTTTTGGTTTTTGATTCAATACTATCAATGAACGAAAGTGGTGAGCCATCGTAGCCAATTTTTACTAAGTATCCTTGTACATCTCTGGATGGATTTTTATACCAATTCAATACTATCCCTTTGATTGTAGTGTCGTAACTTATTGATTTTATTATTGGAATCGTTGGAGGAATAACATCTTTAAAATTATCTCCAACAATTTTTGAATAACTTTTACATCCAGTTTGATTGATTACGATTTGATAATTTAAAAAAGCGGAACAAACATCGATAGTATCTATGTAATCTGTTATTTTTGATTTGATAGAATCTCTAAGATTCCACCCGTAAATAGGTTGTTGTCTTTTTACTTGATAATATTCATTTGAATTTAATGACGGAGTATTCCATGTTAATCCCGCGCACCCATCCACTTGATTACTTAAATTTAAATTAATTGCTTTAACAGTGTCGCCGTAATGAATCTCTTCAATTCCTCCGCATAGAGAAACTATTCCAATATAAAAATCACTACTTGCAAATACACTATTTATTGTAATTGTATTTTGATTTGTAAAAGTTGGTATGGT
Organism: Flavobacteriia bacterium; assembly: GCA_947455515.1. GTDB lineage: Bacteria > Bacteroidota > Bacteroidia > Flavobacteriales_D > Crocinitomicaceae > CANHVK01. The sequence goes on along the minus strand of CANGOF010000064.1, from coordinate 3,944 downwards.
TTGAATTGCACCTATTGTTCCAATACGAAATATTTCATACCTAACAAAAACGCTATTTGGGTCCGTTGGTATTGTCCAGGAAAGGGTTATGTCTCCATTGGATTCTACTTTTGTACATGTAGATTTTGGACCAGGTAGAGCACAACCTCGCGTAATTGAATTTTTCTGAGCAAAAACAGAAAAGCTCATTAAAAATAAAAGTACTATTTGAATGTATTTATTCACTTAATCAATCCAAATTTAGTTAGATGATCCCGCGGTAATGATCGTTAAATTTTCCCAAACTAAATATTTATTGGCTATAGCTTTCAGATCTTCACGAGTTATTGTATTTACTCTTTCTATGAAAGAATTATAAAACTCAAATCCTTTTCCTTGTAATCGAACAGCCATAAATAAATCCATCATTGCATTTGGTCCATCTGCATGTTTTAGTAATTGCCCTAATACATAGTTTTTTACAAGTGTCAATTCTTCTTCATCTATTAGTTCATCACATAAACGTTCAATTTCAATTTTTATTTCATGTAAAGTTGGAGTTACAAATTCTTTTCCTACTTCTGTGGCAATAATGAAATATCCGGTCTTGTTAGCTTCGGATAAACCACTCCCTATTCCATAAGTATATCCTTTGTCTTCCCGTATATTAGACATTAATCGACTTCCAAAATAATCTCCTAAAATTGTTTGTAATAATTGGAAGTCAATGAAGTCCTGATGGCTTTTGTTAAATAACGGCATTCCAATTCGAATAGCTGTTTGAACAGCATCCACTTTTTCTATATGAAAAACACCTTTGTTATTTACAAATTGTTCTTCATAGAAAGGAGTCTTTGTAATTATCAAATGTTTAACTTTTTTTTGTAAATTTTTCACAAAATCTTCTTCCATATTTCCAACCACTACTACTTTCATTAATCCATTTAAATAAAATTCTTTATGAAAATTGATTAATTTATCGCTTGTGATTTTATCGTAATCTTCTAATTCAATTTGTCTTGCATAATTGGGGGAATTAGCAAATAATTGTTTTTGAAATTCACGTCTTGAAAGAATACTTACCTTTTCACTTGAAATTAAATACTGTTGTTTTTTTTCTCGTATAGTATCTGCAACTTCATGTTCTTGAAAGCAGACATTCTGAATCGCATCCATTACAATTTCTAATGCTTGAGAAGCATTTTTTCGTAAACAATACAAAGAAACAATTGCCACTTCTTGTCCTAATTCTTGATCGATAAAAGCGCCTAAAGTATCTAATTCTTCGTTGATTTGTATGCTGGTTTTTGTTTGTGTGCCAGAGAATAGCATGCTATTCGCTACTCCAGCAATTTTCTCGAAACTTCTGATGGATCCGGCATTAAAATGAAACTCAATACGTGTAGTTTCGTCTAAAACTTCTTTCATCCAATACAAATTGACATGCTCGTTTAACGAAATTATAGTCGGTTCTACAAAATTGATTTTTGTTATTGGGTATATAGTTGGTTGAATACTTCTATCTAACATATTATATTGCTTTGATTTTTAATAATGAACAGTTGCTTTCTTGTAAGATGTCATTAGCAACAATTTGTATGTGTTCTGTTTGTATGTTCTCATATAATAACGCTTCTTCATTTATTCCATTTGCGTCACCAAGCAATTCGAAATAGCTTAAATTCATAGTTCTATTTAGCAAACCTTGTTCTTGAAATTCTTTGGCAGTTCGAATTTTATTTTTTAATCGATTTAATTCTTGTTCAGACAATTTTTCTTCTTTGATTTCTCTTAAAACAGTCCAAATAGCATTTTCTACTTCTTCAAAAGATTTTCCTTCGCTTAATTTTCCCTCAATAATTAATAAACCATTGTCTAATGAACCTGAGATATATGCATTTATTTCAGTTACTAATTTTAATTCTTTTTGAATTTTAGTGTATAAACGGGAGGATTTATCTCTTCCTAATGCATCGGATAATACATCTACGATATAGTATTCTAAGGATTTTCGCTCTGGCATTTTAAAAGCAAAATAGAATGCATCCGAAGGAACGTTACGTTCGATGATTTTTTCTTTTTTTATTGTTTGTTTAGGTTCTTGAGGTAGGAGACGAGCTGGTTTAATTCCACTAGGGATATTTCCAAACCATTTTTCTACTACTGATTGTATGTATTCTAACTCAAAATTTCCAGCAATACAAAGGATTGCGTTACTCGGACAATAGTGTTTTTTGAAAAAACTTTTTACATCATCCATTGTTGCATCTTCGATATGCTTTAATTCTTTACCGATTGTTGCCCATTTATATGGATGAACTTCATATGCTAATGGTCGAAGTTCTAACCAAACATCCCCATAAGGTTGATTCAAGTAACGTTGTTTGAATTCTTCCATTACAACACTACGTTGCGTTTCAAGACTTTTATCTGTAAATGCTAAAGACAACATTCTGTCTGATTCTAGCCAGAGTGCAGTTTCTAAATTTTGTGCGGGGATTATATCGTAATAATTGGTGATATCATTTGAGGTAAATGCGTTACTTTCTCCTCCAGCATTTTGCAATGGGGCATCAAAATCGGGAATATTCACAGATCCTCCGAACATCAAGTGTTCGAATAAATGCGCAAATCCAGTTTTTTGCTCATCTTCATCACGAGCGCCAACATCGTATAATGTGTTAACAACTGCAAGCGGAGTGGTTACGTCCTTATGAAATAGTACTCGTAATCCGTTTGGTAAAGTAAATCGATCGAATTGTATCATTAAAAAATATATTTAGAGGATTGTTGTTCTTTAATTGTTTGATGAAATTCTAAGATAATTTCATCGATTATTTCTTTGGCAGGCTTTATTTCATGTATCAAGCTCGAGATTTGGCCAATTTCTAATTCACCTTGTTCCAGATCTCCTTCAAACATTCCTTTTTTTGCTCTACCTCGTCCAAGTAAAGTGTTTAGTTCTTCTGCAGTGGCATCATTTTCATATGCTTTTTCTAAGGAAGTAAAAAAAGGGTTTTTCAAAAGTCTAACAGGGGTTAATTCTTTAAGCGTTAATAGGGTGTCTCCTTCATTTGCATTTACTATTGCTTCTTTAAAAGAGTCATGTGCACTTGATTCGTTTGAAGTCACAAATCGACTTCCAATCTGTACTCCGTCTGCGCCAAGATTTAAAGCTGCTAACATTGACCTTCCTGTTCCAATCCCACCAGCAGCAATTAGTGGAATAGTGATTTTTTGTGCGACATTTGGAATTAAACATAGTGTAGTCGTTTCGTCACGACCATTATGTCCTCCTGCTTCAAACCCTTCGGCAACTATTGCATCTACACCCGCTTCTTGAGCTTTCAAAGCAAACTTAACACTCGATACAACGTGAATTACGATACATCCGTTTTCTTGTAATTTTTTCGTCCAAATCTTTGGATTTCCTGCAGAAGTGATAACCACAGGGATTTTATGTTTGATAATTGTTTGAATATGTTTTTCAATATCAGGGTATAACATAGGTAAGTTTACACCGAAAGGTTTTTTTGTTACGTTTTTGCAAGAAAGTATCTGTTGTTCTAAAATTTCAGGATACATAGATCCTGCTCCTAATATTCCTAATCCTCCAGCATTACTTACAGCTGAAGCCAATTCCCATCCTGAACACCAAATCATACCTGCCTGTATAATCGGATATTGAATATTTAATAAAGAACAAATACGATTTTTCATTATTTTAATTTGATCAAACTACTAAATTACTAAAGAGAATGTAAACGATTTCGCAAGTTTAAATAAGTTTTGGGGATGTAGATTGTGTATAACATAGAATACTTGTACTTTTGGTTTGAAAAATTACAAAAAATGAAAATTAAATCTTGGATTTCCGCTTTCCGCTTAAGAACACTTCCTTTATCCCTTTCCGGAATTATTTTAGGTTCATTCATCGCGAGAGAACATGGGTATTGGGATCCTTC
>CANGOF010000063.1 GCA_947455515.1 Flavobacteriia bacterium | reverse complement strand
TTTCCAAAATTCTCATTCAACCAAGCAACGCTGATTTCGTTATCAAAGTGACCGATATTACAAACGATTGCTTTGTCTTTCATTTTCAAGAAATGCTCACCAGTTACGATGTCTTTGTTACCAGTTGTTGTAACGATGATATCTCCTAAATGAATAACGTTGTTCAATTTTTTTACTTCAAATCCGTCCATTGCAGCTTGTAACGCACAAATTGGATCGATTTCCGTAACGATAACACGTGCACCAGCACCTTTTAAAGAAGCAGCAGAACCTTTACCAACATCTCCGTAACCACAAACAACAGCAACTTTACCAGCCATCATTACGTCAGTAGCACGACGAATTGAATCTACTAAAGACTCTTTACATCCGTATTTGTTGTCAAATTTAGATTTAGTAACTGAATCATTCACGTTGATTGCAGGCATAACTAATGTTCCGTTTTTAACACGCTCGTGTAAACGGTGAACACCTGTTGTAGTTTCTTCAGATAAACCTTTAATGTCTTTTGTTAATTCAGGGAAACGATCAAACACCATGTTTGTTAAATCTCCACCATCATCTAAGATCATGTTTAATGGTTTGCTGTCTGGGAAAGCAAATAATGTTTGCTCAATACACCAGTCAAATTCTTCTTCATTTAATCCTTTCCAAGCAAATACTGGAATTCCAGCAGCAGCAATAGCAGCTGCAGCGTGATCTTGTGTAGAGAAAATGTTACAAGAAGACCAAGATACATCCGCACCTAATTCAACCAAAGTCTCAATTAAAACTGCAGTTTGGATTGTCATATGCAAACATCCTGCAATTCTTGCTCCAGCTAATGGTTTAGAAGCACCGAATTCTTCACGCAAAGACATTAGTCCTGGCATTTCAGCTTCCGCTAATGTAATTTCTTTTCGCCCCCAATCTGCAAGGGTGATGTCTTTTACTTTATACGCTAATTTTTCTGTTGTGTTTGTCATAGTAGTTTTTTTTGTGGTATAAAATTACGAAAGAAGAAATGATTAAAAAAATAAATTTGGGGAAATAAAATTGCAGAATTTCAGATTACAGATTGACAGATTGTTGCAATAAAAAAAACCACCCGGTGGGTGGTTAAATTATAAATAGGATGTGCGTAGGGGCGCGATGCCTCGCGCCCCTACGATAGCTTTGCAAGCTCTTCTTTCGCGATTGTAGAAATTACTTTTCCATCTGCTTTACCTGCCAATTTACCAGATAAAACACCCATAATTTTTCCAATTTCTTGTGGTGATTTAGCGCCAGTTTGTGCAATAGCAGCTAATACCTCTTGACGAACTTCTTCTTCTGACATCATTTTAGGAAGGTAAACTTCCATCACTTGTGCCTGAAACAATTCATCATGGGCTAAATCTTCTCTATTTTGTTCTACATACAATGTATAGGTTTCCATACGTTGTTTGTGTAGTTTCATAATAATTTTAACCGCAGCTTCATCAGAAACTTCTCCATTTCCGGAAGTTGCTTCCAACAGTAACTTTGATTTAATATCACGTAACGCTGCTAATTTTTCTTTTTCTTTTGCCAACATCGCATTCTTGATGTCGGTAGAAATTTGTTCCATGAACCCCATAATCAATCTACGTTATCGTGTAAAAATGAATTGTTACTTCTTAATCCAGTGTTCTCACCATTTCCAGACACGCCATAACGAGAAACTGAACTTTCTGCACTTGGTTTAGATAAATCTAATTGAATATTTCTTCTTTCAAAAGCTGGTTCTTTTTCTAATTGATTCAAGCCATCTGCTTTTTTCAATTTTTGCGTATATGCATGTAAACGATCCATTCTCTCTTGTTGAATTTTTTGTTGTTCTTCAGGAGTAGTGAATGTTTTTGGTGTAGCGCGAATTGTATTTTCTAGAGGAGCGATCGCGTCATCTAATTCTAATGTATGTACAATTTTTTCATTAGAAACTGGAGTAACAACTTCGTTTACTGGTAACTCTTCTTCTACAAAAGTATTTGTAGTTTCCACTTCCCAAACTAAACTAACTGGTTCCACTTCTTTCGTTGGTTCAACTACTACTCTAGGTGCTTCTTCTACCCAATTTGTAACCGTTGGTTTTTCTACAAAAGTAGGTTCAACCGTTTTTAAAAAAGGTTCAGACGCATTAACCACAGTATTTGTAGGTTCGACCTTCGGTGCTACTTCTGTTGGTTTTCCTAATTGTGTAGTAATTTCGTTTTTAGGCTCCTCGTGTAAAGGGCGAACAATCTTTTCTGGAGCCTTCTCAAAACCCGTGATAGGAGATGAATTGAAACCAGTAGCGATTAATGTTACACTTAATTTTTCACCTAATGTTGGATCATAACCATGACCCCAAATTACGTCCGCAGAAGATCCAGCTTCATCTTGTATGAAGTCTGTGATTTCTGTGATTTCATCCATTAATACTTCTTTATCGCCATAAGTGATGTTCAATAATACGAATTTAGCACCCGCAATGTTGTTATCATTTAATAAAGGTGAATCTAACGCTTCCGTCACACAACGTAGCGCTCTATTTTCTCCTTCAACAGCAGCAGAACCCATAATTGCTACACCTGAATCTTTCATCACAGTGTATACATCATTAAAGTCAACGTTTACTGATCCAGTAACTGAAATTAATTCAGCAATTCCTTTTGCAGCAACTGTTAATACATCATCTGCTTTAGAGAAAGCATTATTAATTGTTAAATTTCCTGTCATCTCACGTAACTTCTCATTATTGATAACCAATAATGTATCTACCGCTTGACGCATTTCTTCTAAACCTAATTCTGCTTGTTGTCTTCTTTTACGTCCTTCAAAACCGAAAGGAACTGTAACAATACCTACAGTAAGAATACCAAGTTCACGCGCAATACCTGCAATTACTGGAGCAGCACCTGTTCCTGTTCCCCCACCCATACCAGCAGTAACAAACACCATTTTTGTGTTTTCACTTAATACCGATCTGATTTCGTCAATATTTTCAATCGCCGCATTTTTACCAATTTCAGGAATAGCACCTGCACCATTTCCCTCTGTTAGAGAAGCCCCTAACTGAATTTTGTAAGGTACAGCAGAAATATCTAATGCCTGTTTATCTGTATTACAAACAATAAAATCTACTCCTTTAATCCCAAGGTTGTACATGTGGTTTACAGCGTTACTTCCGCCACCACCTACACCGATAACTTTGATGATTGATGAAATGTTTTTTGGTAAATCGAATTCCATTTTTTTGTTTTTTTTATATTTTGAATGTTGCTAAGCAACATTTTATTTCTTAATTAATTAGTATGTTCGGATATGTTGTAGTACAACATATGTACGTACATTCTATTCAGGTTCTTTAAGGATTCCTTCTAATTTCTCAAAAATAGATTTAAAGAAAGGTCCTCTGGATTCTTTTTCAACTTGTTTAGGTTTTTTACCTTTTGGTAGTTCTATTTCAGAAACAGTATCATTCGTTTGTATTTTTTGTTTCATATCTAACGATTGGAAACCTTTTAATACAAGTCCGATTCCGGTAGAATACATTGGACTTGTTAAGTTCTCAATCGTATTAGAACTTCCTAAATGCTCTGTTGGGTAACCAATACGTGTATCGATTCCTGTGATATATTCAAATAATTGCGTAATGTGTTTTAATTGAGATCCACCACCAGTAACCACAATTCCACCACTCAATTTTCTTTCAAATCCTGAATTTTTGATTTCGTAGTATACATGCTCGATGATTTCCTCCATACGCGCTTGTATGATACTTGCTAAATTACGAAGCGAAATTTCTTTTGCTTCTTTCCCTCTAACACCAGGAATACAAACTACTTCATTTGTTTGACATTCACTAGCTAATGCTGAACCATATCTTACTTTTAATGCTTCAGCATGTTTTTTCATGATAGAGCAACCTTCTTTGATATCTTCAGAGATGATGTTACCTCCAAAAGGAATCACTGCAGTGTGACGAATAATACCTTCATGGAAAATCGCGATATCGGTAGTTCCACCACCTATATCCACCAATACAACGCCAGACTCTTTTTCATCTTCATTTAAAACAGCCTCTGCTGATGCAAGCGGTTCAAGGATCGTGTCTTTAATCACTAATCCAGCTTTTTCAACGCAACGATTAATATTTTTAACCGCAGAAACATGCCCTGTAATAATATGGAAATTTGCTTCTAAACGTGAACCAGCCATTCCGATTGGATCTTTGATTCCGTATTCGCTATCTACTATGTATTCTTGAGGAAGTGCATCGATAATTTCTTCTCCTGGCTCCATAGATAAACGATACATATCATCACGCAAAGCATTGATGTCGTTTATTGTAATTAAGTCGTCCGTTTTTCTACGTGTCAGAATCCCTCTGTGTTGGTAGCTTTTGATGTGTTGACCTGCAATACCTACATTCACAACACGAATAATCAAGTCACCTTCTACACGAGATTGCGCTTCTTTTACAGCTAATTCGATAGAATCAATTGTTTTTTCAATGTTAGATACTACTCCACGCGAAACGCCAAGGGAATCACTTTTCCCCATGGATAAAATTTCAATTTTACCGTGCTCGTTCATTTTACCAACAAAACATGCAATTTTCGTGGTTCCAATATCTAATCCTACAATTACTTGACTCATATTTTTCAATCTTTATCCTGGTCTGACACTTGTTGTTTTTTACTACAAACTACTTGATTTTCATACTTTAAATTAAAACAATCGTACGTACTCCAACCTTCATAGGGAATGCCCTCCTTGTAAAAGTCAGCTAATTTACGAAATTTTAAGTTAACTTCCTCATTAGAAACGGCACTTCCAAAAATAATTTTTTGCTCCCCTACCCTTGGTATGAGAACAAAGTCACCATTTTTCTCTTTATGGATTTGACCTATCTGAAGAGAAAAAAACGGATCATTACAAACATACTTAGAAATTCGGTAGATATCGTCTAAGGAATATTTAGTTATTAAATTTTTGTTGTTAATAATTTTATTGACTGTTAAACCATTATTTTTATCGACAACATCTCCTGTAACTACCACTACTCTAGCAGTATATAAATACGAAGGGGAAATAGTATGTCCAAGTTCATCTAAGTAAAAACTTTCTCCAAATGAATTAAAAATTCGTGCAATTGGCCTTCTTATTTTTACATTAATTGCCCAATCTCCACCAATTTTTGTATAGGCATTACAATCCAAAACTTCGGTCATTCCATTAATAAATCGCTCAATTTTATTTAACTGAAGTTGATCGTTTTTTTGATTTTGGGTGATAAGTCCCTTTCTAATTAATCGTGATTTTAATTCGTTTTTTGTCAAAAATTGATTCTCTCCTTGAACATCAATATGAATAGTAGGTGTTTTAAGCGTGTTCGATTTTTGTTGACTATTAGTCAAGGCAAGCGTAGTGATTATTCCTACAGAAAAGATGATCCAGATTGTTACTTTAAGCCAAGGTTTCATAAATTATATATTAATTTACCGCAGGATTACAAATCCAGCGGAGCATCCAACGGAGCATTAAGTATTTTTTCTTTTAGGGGTTTAATTAGTCGATCGATATCCCCTGCTCCAACAGTTAAAACCACTTCATTATCTTTTATTTCGATCATGGAAACCAAATCTTCTTTTTCAACTATTTGCTTCGATTTACACGTGATTTTAGCTAGTAAAACATCACTTGTCACGCCTGGCATAGGTAATTCTCTTGCAGGATAAATGGGCAACAAATAAAGCGTATCTACCCTTGAAAGCTCATGCGCAAATCCTTCCATAAAATCGTTTGTTCTGGAGAATAAATGCGGTTGAAAAATCAAAGAAATCTTCTTTGTTGGGTATAATAATTTCACAGAATCAATCAAAGCTTTTAGCTCTGTAGGATGGTGAGCATAATCATCAATATAGGTGACTTTATCCGATTTAATATGGTATTCAAATCTTCTTTTTACACCTAAAAAGGATGTCAAACCATAACGAATTTCTTCTTCTGTTAATCCTAAAAACACACACAACGCGATACATGCTAATGCATTTTCAGCATTATGAATCCCAGGCAAACCAAGTGTAACACTATTCCATACCTCGTTTTCAAAACGAACATCCATCACTTGCATTCCGTTTTCACTTCTCAAATTTGAACCTTGAAAATCAGCAGTTTCAGTTAATGAATACGTCCACGTTTTTACAGAAGAAGTAAGTGGTAATCCTTTTTTTATAACGAGTAATCCTTCCTTTGCAATCAAATTGGCATAGTCTTGAAAACCTTTTAAAAACGTTTCCTCATCGCCATAAATATCTAGATGGTCAGCATCACAAGCGGTGATGATAGAAGCAAAAGGATTTAATTGTAAAAAAGAACGATCAAATTCATCTGCTTCAATCACCGTGAAATCAGAGGAAGAAGAAGAAATGAAATTCGTTGCATAATTTGTAGAAATACCCCCTAAAAACGCATTGCATTTCAAACTGGAAACGTATAAAATATGCGCTAACATGGTACTCGTTGTCGTTTTTCCATGTGTCCCTGCGACACATAATCCTTTCGAAGAACGAGTTATTAAACCAAGAATTTGAGCACGTTTTAAAATCGTAAAATTATTGTCTTTCAAATAATTATACTCCAACATATCTTTTGGAATTGCAGGAGTAAATATTACTAAAGTCTCCTCCTTTTCCATTTTATTTGCAATTTCACTTCCAAGATCTTCAAAATGAATGGATATACCTTCTTCCACTAAGGTATCTGTCAATGGAGATGGTGTTTTATCGTAACCACTCACTTCAAATCCTTTTAAATTGAAATACCTTGCTAAGGCAGACATTCCTATTCCACCAATTCCTAAGAAATAGATTTTCTTAAATGAACTTAAATCAATATTTATCATTTAACAAGTGTTTCAATTTCATTAACTATCAATTCCGACGCATTAGGAATTGCAAACTTTTTCAATTTTTCAGATGCTTCTAAACTCCTTTGTTTATCGTTTAATAAAGAAAAAGCTTCCTTCATTAACTTATCTTTCGCTTCCTTATCTGTAACTAACACCACGGCATCTTCTAAAGATCGTGCATTATGTGTCTGATGGTCATCTGAAACGTTTGGAGAAGGTACCAAAATAGTCGGTTTTTGAATTATACATAATTCGGAAACAGACATTGCTCCAGCTCTAGAAATAATTACATCCGCTGCAGCATAGGCCAAATCCATTTCTTTGATAAACTCAAATAAATGAACACCCTTCGATTTCAATTCTTCTTTTTGTTTCTCATAATTTGGGTAATAAAATTTACCACACTGCCATACAACTTGGAGGTTTTCATTTTGAATTAAATCGATACCTTCTATCAAACTTTCATTCAGGGTTCTTGCACCTAAACTTCCACCAATAATTAGTATTGTTTTCTTTTGGGAGTCTAAATTAAAATGTTGTAATGCCATTTCTCTTTTACCCGAAATATCCACCATCTCATTGCGAACCGGATTTCCTGTCAAGACAATTTTCTCCTTTGGGAAAAATTTATCCAAATCTTTGTAGGCAACACACATTTTCGAAACGACTTTGGATAAAATTCGGTTTGTTTTACCAGGAAATGAATTTTGTTCCTGAACAACTGTTGGGATACTAATCATAGATGCAATTCTAAGAATTGGTCCAGAAGCATATCCTCCAACTCCAACCACTACTTGAGGTTTGAATTTTCTTACTATAAAAAATGCTTTGATTAAGCTAAAAAGTAATTTGAAAGGAAGTACAAAATTGGAAAAAGTAATGCGACGTTGAAAACCTGTTATCGGTAATCCAATAATTTCGTACCCCGCTTGAGGCACCTTCTCCATTTCCATTTTACCTAAAGCACCAACAAATAATATCTCAGCTGAAGGATTACGACGCTTTATTTCATTTGCGATAGCTATGGCTGGGAAGATATGTCCTCCTGTTCCACCTCCAGATATGATTACTTTTTGTGTTTTCATTTTTTACATTTTTATTTTATAAAAATGGGGGATGTTGCAGTGCAACATCCTTACTAACAGTGCAACATCCTTACTCCTCATCCGAAGAAACTTCGGATTTGATGTTTTTAGATTGTTTGTATGCAATGGATTGTACCATCCCGATTGCGATACACGTCATAATAAGTGCAGAACCTCCCATGGCAAGCAATGGCATATTTTGTCCAGTTACTGGAAATATACCTGTACACACCATCATATTAACTGTTGCTTGCGTAAGCAACAATATTCCTATACCAATACATAAATATGTTTCAAAAAGTTTGTCCGACTTAAGTCCAATTCGAATAATACGGAATAGCAGTACGCAGTATAAAAAAATCAAGATTATTGCTGATAAAGATCCAAACTCTTCAACAAAACTTGAGAAATAAAAATCGGCGTATGCTTCTGGCAAGTATTCTTTTAATTTTCCATCACCAACTCCTTGACCAAAAAGTCCCCCATGATAAATCGCTAATTCAGCATTCATCGATTGTGCATTTGACTCTACATCCTTATCTGTTTCCAAACGATTTGTTATCCTGTTTTTCCAAGTTTCATAACGTGGTAAAATATTTGCTGATGGAATAGAAACATGAAGTAAAACCACCAAACCTGCCAATGCAACTCCTCCTATAATTGCTGCGAAAATTTTAGCGAATGGGAATTTCCCGATGATTAAAATCAAGAAAGAAATACAGAATAGTAAAAAGGCTGTGGAAAAGTTATCTTTAAAAATCAACCCACATATCACAATGATCGGAAACATAATAGGCCAAAAACCAGCTTTCCAAGAATTGAAATATTCTTTCTTCTTTACTAATAATCTGGAGAGATAAACAATCAAACCAAGTTTTGCAAAATCGGAAGATTGAAAGGTAAGTCCAACAAAAGGTATGCGTATCCAACGTCCTGCATCATTTACTTTTGTACCAAAAAAGAAGGTAAACAAAAGGAGCAAAATGGACGCATAAAACATCAAACGCGCAAACTTAGAAAAATAAGCAGGGTCTTTTCGATGAATCCAAAACATAGCAATGAATCCAAGTACCACATAAATTAAGTGTTTAAACAAATACTTAAATGGGGTTCCTCCTTCAATTTTCACTAATATCGGGACAAAGCTATATACACTCACCAACGAAAACGTTAGTAATATTAGCGTAATCACCCAAATTCCGCGATCACCTTTGAGGTATGAGAAAAACTTATTCAAGGAAAAACTATAATGCTCTTACAGCCGATTTGAATTGATTTCCTCTATCCTCGTAATTTTCAAAAAGATCAAAACTAGCGCAAGCTGGTGACAACAATACTGTTTCATCCTTTTTTGCTAATCTGTAACCATAACTTACCGCTTCCATTGCAGATCCAGCTTCAACAATGGTTTCTACAACACCAGTGAATGTATCTTTAATTTTTTGGTTGTCTGTCCCTAAACAGATAATTGCTTTTACTTTGTCTTTTACTAAGTCAAGTAATTCTGAATAATCATTTCCTTTATCAACTCCACCTACGATCCAAACGGTTGGTGCTTCCATACTTTCCAATGCAAACCATGTAGAGTTTACATTAGTAGCTTTTGAGTCGTTGATAAATGAAATACCGTGAACTTTCGCTACAAATTCCAAACGGTGTTCAACGTTTACGAAATCTGCGAAGCTATCTCTAACAACTTCCTTACGAATTTCCACTAATCTTGAAGCGATTCCAGACGCTAATGAATTTTGCACATTGTGCTTCCCTTTAAGGGCTAAATCATGAATTGACATACTAAACGGATCTTTATTTATGTTTAAGGTTAAATTTTCTTTATTTGCATACCCACCATTTTCAATTACTTTACGTAATGAGAAAGGCAATGAATTCACTTCTGTTTTTAATTTTTCAAGGTTTGAAGTGATAACCTCATCGTCTGCATTGAAGATGAAGAAGTCATTTACACCTTGGTTTTGAATAATTCTAAATTTCGAGTTGACATAATTTTGCATGTCGTACTCATAACGATCTAGGTGATCTGGTGTAATATTTAGAAGAATAGCGATATCTGCTTTGAACGTGAACATTCCGTCTAATTGGAAAGAACTCAATTCTAAAATGTACCAGTCAAAATTTTCTTCCGCTACTTGTTTCGCAAAACTTTTACCAACGTTTCCAGCCAAACCAACATGAATTCCCGCTTTTTGAAACGTGTGGTAAGTCAACATCGTCGTCGTCGTTTTTCCGTTACTTCCTGTAATACAAACCGTTTTTGCCGTATTGTAATATCCTGCAAATTCAATTTCAGAGATAACTGGGACTTTTCTATCTAAAAATTGTTTTACAACCGCTACTTTATCCGGAATACCAGGTGACTTAACTACAATGTCAGCATCTTGGATTAATTCCAATGTATGCTTTCCTTCTTCCCATGCGATTTCGTATTGGTTCAATTCTTCCTTGTATTCAGGAGCGATTGTTCCAAAATCCGAAACAAATACTCTGAATCCTTGTTTTTTACCAAGGATAGCAGAACCTACACCACTTTCGCCAGCACCTAAGACAACTAAGAATTTCCCTTCACCTTTCATCTTATCTTACTTTAAGTGTGACGATCGTAATTACAGCTAACAATACAGCAACAATCCAGAAACGAGCAACAATTTTCGCTTCGTGAATTCCTTTTTTCTGATAGTGATGGTGAAGTGGTGCCATTAAGAATACCCTTCTACCTTCTCCAAATCGTTTTTTTGTAATTTTAAAATATCCAACTTGAATCATCACCGATAAATTCTCGATTAAGAAAACACCACATAAAACAGGAATTAGTAACTCTTTACGAATGGATATGGCAAATACTGCAATGATACCTCCCAAAGCTAAACTTCCTGTATCCCCCATAAATACTTGAGCAGGGTAAGAATTGTACCACAAGAAACCGATACATGCTCCGACAAATGCAGAAATAAATACCACTAATTCTTCGGCGGCAGGTATATACATGACATCTAAGTAATCCGCAAAACGAACGTTAGAACTTACGTATGCAAAAATCGCAAGTGCGATACCAATGATTGCAGATGTTCCTGTTGCTAAACCATCCAATCCATCTGTAATATTTGCTCCATTAGAAACCGCAATAACAATGAAAATTACAATAGGAATAAAAATCAACCAACCCCAAGACTTGTGCACATCGTGTACCATCCAGTTATAGTTAAATTCGTTACCCTTTATGAATGGAATAGTTGTGGTCATATCACGCGTTTCTATCCAAACCGAGTTAGAATCTTTCGCAAATTCAGCGTGGTGACTATTTACGATACGCTCATCTTGTGTCAATACATGTGTTTTTGGCACTAACTTGTGAACTTTCACATCATTATTGAAATACAAAATGGATCCAACGATAATTCCTACCCCTATTTGACCAACCACTTTAAATTTACCTGCAAGTCCTTGTTTGTTTTTCTTAAACACCTTAATGTAATCATCTAAGAAACCTATCAATCCTAACCAAATCGTTGCAATCAACATGGTAATTACATACACATTATGCAATTTTGCAAACAATAAGGTTGGGATAATAATTGCACTTAGGATAATAATCCCTCCCATCGTAGGAGTTCCAGACTTCTCTACCTGACCTGCCAATCCTAGATCACGCACCGTTTCACCAATCTGCTGACGACGTAAAAGATTAATCAATTTTTTACCAAAAACGATAGAAATAATCAAAGATGCAATCAAAGCCAACGCCGCTCTGAAAGAGATAAAATGAAATAATCCTGCTCCAGGAACATTCCATTTGTCAAGTAAGTCGAATAAATAGTAAAGCATTATTTCTCTAGTTTTTCAAAAAGGTTAGTAACAATTTTTAAATCATCAAATGGATGTTTTATCCCTTTAATTTCTTGGTAGGTTTCATGTCCTTTCCCAGCGATTAGGATAATATCATTTGGTTCTGCCATAGTACATGCCGTTTTAATTGCTTGCTCACGGTCAGTAATGGATAATGTTTTTTTATAGTGTTGTCCTTCTACACCTTCCATCATTTGTGCAATGATATCTTCTGGGTTTTCAGAACGAGGATTGTCCGATGTAATAATTACTTTGTCGCTTAACTCACATGCAACTGCAGCCATTTTTGGTCGTTTGGTTGTATCTCGATCTCCTCCACAACCTATAATCGTGAAAACCGTTTCATTTTTCGTACGAATAGAAGCAACCGTTTGTAATACATTTTCCAACGCGTCAGGAGTATGCGCATAATCAACAATTGCTGTTATACCACTTTTACTTCTTACTTGCTGGAATCTTCCAACTACTGCATCCAATTTACTGATGACAGTTAATGTTTCTATTTTATCTTGTTCTAATAAAACAGCCACTCCATAAACAGCCAATAAGTTGTAAGCATTAAATGCACCTAATAATTTTGTCCAAACTTCTTGTCCGTCAATAGTCAAAACAAGACCTGAAAATTGGTTCTCTATGATTTTCACTTTGAAGTCTGCAGGACTCTTCATTGCATAGGAAGATGTATGTGCTTGTGTGTTTTGCAACATCACCATCCCATTTTTATCATCCACATTTGTTAACGCAAAAGCATCTTTTCCTAGTCCATCAAAAAAGCCTTTTTTAGCTTTAATGTATTCTTTAAATGTTCCATGGTAATCTAGGTGATCATGAGTTATATTAGTAAAGACACCTCCAGTAAAAGTTAAACCACTGATTCTGTGCTGAACCACGGAATGAGAACTCACTTCCATAAAGCAAAATTCACACCCTTCTTCCACCATTTGTGCTAATAAACCATTCAGTGAAACCTGATCTGGTGTAGTATGTGTGGAAGGAATTTCATTCTCTCCAATTTTATTAACAACCGTAGATAATAAGCCGACTTTATACCCTAATTCAGAAAACACTTTATGTAATAGCGTTACAATGGTTGTTTTACCGTTTGTACCTGTAATACCTACTAATTTCAATTTCTTAGATGGTTGATCATAAAAATTGGAAGCAGCTACACCTAACGCATACGATGTGTCTTTTACAACAATAAGAGTTACGTCAGAAGGAACTTCAATAGAAACTTCAGATAATATAGCCTTACATCCTTGTTCTATTACTTTTGGAATGAACGAATGACCATCCACTTGTGTACCTTTAATAGCAACAAATAAAGCATCGTTAACAGCTTTACGTGAATCAAAAACGATTTGATTAATTGTCAAATCCACGTTTCCTTTCGTAGAAAGTACGTCACAATTAGTAAGTATGTCGTTCAATGTTCTCATTAATTCAATGTCAATTCTATTAATCCTCCTCTGTAAACTTGTTTCCCACCAGAAACTGATTGTTTGGTAACTTTTCCATATCCTTTTATGCTCACGTGCATACCAGCATTCTCAATTAAATACACCGCATCCTTAGCATCCATACCTAGAACATCCGGAACCAAGTTTTTTGTAATTAATCGCTTGTGAAATTCAATAGCATTTTTTTGTTTTTCCGTAGAAACCCACTCATCTTCTGAAGTTTGTCTAAATGGAATTTTTAATTTGCTTAGGATCTTTTTTAAATCATAACGATTTCCATCTTTAGAAACAGGAATTTCCCAAACACGTTTTCCTTTTTCATTAATCGCTTTATGGTATTTTAAACTGGATGCATACACTTTGTTTGCAATCGCAGAGAAAACGGTACCTGACATTACTCCACCGTATACGTTTTCACCAACAGCCTCTACCGAAACTATACAAGAATACCTCGGGTTTTTCACTGGAAAATAACCAACGAAAGAAGCTAAAAAGATACGTTCCCCTTTTCCATCTTTTGATGTACGATTATTCATTAATTGTGCCGTACCTGTCTTACCAGCAATTTCAAAATAGGAAGAAGTTAATTTTTTTCCTGTTCCATTTTTCATTACTCCCTCTAAACACCCTTTCATTATTTCCAAGGTACTCATCGAACAAATTTTTTGTCTTAATACTACAGGCTGAAACGTTTTAACTACTTCTGTTCCTCTACGAATCTCTTTTACAAAATGTGGTCTAACCAAACGACCTTCATTTGCAATCGCGTTGTAAAAAGCTAAGGTTTGCAAAGGTGTTTGTTGAAATTCATATCCAACTGCCATCCAAGGTAAGGACAACCCTGACCATTTTTTAGTCCCTGGTCTGTGCACAGTTGGATTAGGTTCCCCTTCTAAATCAATACCTAAGGGTTCTGTTAAGCCAAACTCATCTAAGTGTCTTAAAAATTCCTGAGGCTCATCTTTGTAAGCCTTATAGATGATTTTGGAAATTACATTGGAAGACTTTTCAAATGCTTGTTGGATAGAAATTCTACCATAGTTATGTCGTTTTGCTTCGTTTAACGATTTTCCTCTATAGGTATAACTACTTGCAGCTTGAACAGTATCTGTTATTTTAAACTTATCATCTTCTAATCCAGCCATTAAAGATGCTAATTTGAATGTAGATCCAGGAACCTCTTTCATTCCAATAGCTAGGTTGTATAATTCATAATAATGTCCATCTTCCGCTAGCGAATAATTTGCAATCGCTTTGACACCACCTGTTTTAACATCCATTACAATAACACATCCACTGTTCGCTTTCTTATCTTTTAATTGTTTGTATAATTCGTTTTGCGCTACTTCTTGAATTTCTTTATCTATCGTCGTTACAATATCCGCACCTTCCACTGCATCTCGAATGATTTGGCCACGTTTTTTCCATCCAGTAGCTAGCTTTTGTTCAACCTCTTGACCTGGTTCTCCAGCTAAATAATCATGGTAAGCACCTTCAATTCCAACGCGGTATTCTTTTTTACCAGGTGTGTGTCGGTATAAACCTAACGTTCTTTTCAACAAATCTCCAAAAGGTCTTTTGCGAATAATAATCTCATCATTATCAATTAATCCCCCTTTATTTCTTCCTTTATTGAAAATAGGAAACGTTTTGATGTAACGACGTTGTTCGTTCGTTACCTTCTTTTTGATTAATAAATACCTATTTTTTCTTGCTCTAGCTTTACGAACATAATTCTCAAATTCTCTAGGACTTGTATATACCTTAGGAAACATTTTAGACATTTTCACGGATAAATCCGTAATCTGACTATCAAACAATTCTTTTTTCGGAACTGTCGCGTCCATGTATAAATTGTAATACGAGATAGAGGTAACTAAAGAAATTCCATTGCAATCCAATACTTCCCCCATACGTGGATAACGTTTTACATAACGGATAGGCATTTTCCCTTCCGAATCAGCATTTGTAATAGATGAATTTTGTTTTTTATCGGCAGAGAACTGAATCCTTAAAACTTGAGTAATAACAAGACCCATCCCTATTACAAATAGGAAGTAAACCAAATAGGCCCGTAACATTAATCCTTGTTTTTCGGTCATTTCGCTTCTCTCTTGATTCTAATTACTTTGGCTGGTTTTGTTGTTTCATACAAACCTCTTGCCTCTAATTTTTTTATTAATATCTCTCTTTTTGTTGCTTGTTCTAATTTTGCTCTTGTCTCAACAAATTCAGCTGTTTTGGCATCTAATTCCGTTTGCGTATTTTCTATTTCCTTTACCAAATTTTTACCATAATATCCTTTTGAAATCACGATAATAAACATGGCAAACAAGAAAAAAACAAAGCCTAAATTATTTACTACAAAATCCTGCATTAAGAATTCTCCATTTAAAATCTGAAGGAAAATGTTTGAATTTTTTCCTTCTTTCTTTTTAGTAACCTTCTTTTTTGCAGGAGATTGAGAAACTTCCTCAACTACATCCTCTTTTTTGATGTATTCGTTATCCATTTCTTCGTTCTGCTATTCTTAATTTTGCACTTCTCGCACGTGAATTAACCTCAATCTCTTCTTCCGAAGGAGAAATTGGCTTTCTCGTTACATCTTCAAATGGTTTCAGGATATTCCCGAAAAAATCTTTTTCAATGTGTCCATCTAAATTACCTCGTTTCAAGTAGTTTTTAACCAAACGATCTTCTAAGGAATGGTACGACATTACCACCAAACGACCTCCAGGCTTTAACACCTCATCCGTTTGCATTAAAAAACGCTCCAATACATCCAACTCGTTATTCACTTCCATGCGAATCGCTTGAAACACTTGCGCAAAAAACTTGTGATCTTTAAATTTTGGAGCTATTGGAGCAAGCGCTTCCATCAACTCACCTGTAGTATGAATTGGATTTGCCTGACGCGCTCTACAAATTGTACCTGCAATTTTTCCTGGAGAAGTCAATTCACCATATTTACGAAGTATCTTAATTAATTGTTCTTCTTCGTATTCATTCACCACCACAAATGCAGACAAAGCTCCATTTTGATTCATACGCATATCCAACGGATCGTTAG
This sequence comes from Flavobacteriia bacterium, assembly GCA_947455515.1. Lineage (GTDB taxonomy): Bacteria > Bacteroidota > Bacteroidia > Flavobacteriales_D > Crocinitomicaceae > CANHVK01. The sequence goes on along the minus strand of CANGOF010000063.1, from coordinate 490 downwards.
AACGAATTGAAAATCCACGTTTCCCTTCATCGAATTGATGAGAAGAAACCCCTAAATCAGCCAAAATTCCATCCACTTTTTCAATCCCCATAGCACGTAAGTGATTTTTAAGAAATGAAAAATTTGAAGGAATTAAATGAAAATTTGGCGCTTCCCAAGCATTTGCTAAAGCATCTGGATCTTGATCAAAGGCAATTAATTGACCTTTTTTTGAAAGCTTTGAAAAAATCGCTTTGGAATGTCCGCCACCACCAAAGGTAACATCAACATACACCCCATCTGGATGGATGTTTAACCCTTCCAAACAAGCCTCAAGCATTACTGGTACGTGGTATACTTCTTTATTCTGTGTCATCGATATCACCCATTACTTCCTCTGCCAAATCAGCAAAGTCTGCCATGTTTCCTTCAATAACATCGAAGTACTTGGTTTTATCCCAGATTTCAATTCTGTCGTTGTATGCAATCAGCATAACATCCTTATCTAACC
>CANGOF010000062.1 GCA_947455515.1 Flavobacteriia bacterium | reverse complement strand
GCAGAAACATACTATGTTTCTATGTACGATGAATTAGGGAAACTAATACACTTCGAAACCGTAGAGGCGGAGAAAGGTAAAAATACCTTAGCAGTGAAACTACCTGGTCTTGCTTCTGGAATGTATATATTAGAATTACGAAGCGATTCGATCGGAGTGGAAAAACGTAATGTGAAACTATAGAAAAGCAAATTAACATTTAGAAAGGTTGGCAATAGTCAACCTTTTTTAGTTTTATACTGTTCCAAGACCGCAGGTCTATTAATTCTCTTTACACCTCACTAAATCCTTCTTAATTGCTTAATGTTATTAAATTAATCTTGTCCGATGGAAATGTTTTTTCACGCTCCATCACATTCACGAAATCGCCTTCAAATTTGCAAAATTCACAGTATTTATACGCATTTTAACTTATAGTTTGTAACGAAATAAATTTTAATTCGTATATTAAAACAATATAAATGAGATTGTGTTTTAATAATATGTGTATTAGAAATTTCAAAATTCGAATTGTATTTTTCATTTGCTTGACACTTAGTTTGATGTGTTCTTTCTTGGGACGCGCTACTACGTATTATTCGGATGCTGCTGGAGGAGATCCGAATAATGTGAATCTTTGGTGGTCTAATCCTGGTGCTACAAGTGGAACTCATCCTGCAGATTTTACGTTGTCTACAGATATCTTTTATTTAAAATCTGGTTGTTCATATACAACAACCAATGCATGGAATATTGGAGGTACACTTCAAGTTTATGGAAATTTAACGATACAAACTGCCAATTCTATTAAAATATTATCCATCTTTAGCGGAGGAGTTGTTACTGCAGCTGCACAAACAACGATTACTGCATCCGCATCAGGAGGACAATTTAACATTAATAATGGTGGTCAATATATATTTAATCATACTACTACTAATAATTCAACCACTTTATTTGCCGGGACTGAAACCTTTGGTGCAACAAGTACAGTAGAATTTCAAAGTTTTGAAACAACTAATGGCGCATTTTCATTGTGTTTAGATCAATCTTCATCTAATTTTGGTAATGTAATTTGGAATATCCAAGCAGGAAATACCGCATATAATTTAAATTATAGTGGATCTACAAATAGGACTATCGCAGGAAATTTTACACTTTCAAAAACGGGAGCTTCTGGAAATTTAGCATGGTGTAACAATTCGAATGTTGCAAAATTGACTGTTTCTGGTAACTACGTTCAAACGGATGGTGATTTTTTGATTCAACGCTCAGGAATCGGAAGCAATGGATGTATTTTTGAAGTATTGGGAAATTTCACGTTGAGTACAGGTTCATTTGATTTAGGTGGGTCAGGAAGTTATGATGGTATTTTGTATTTAGCTGGAAACTTCACGATGAATAGTGGAACTTTTTATTATAGTTATAATTTCTCTTCGGGAAGTGCAGCGGTCTATTTTACAGGATCAAGCACACAAACATTTACCTATTCAAGTGGTACTTGGACTACCACCTATATTCCTTTCTACATAAATTCAGGATCTACTGTTTTGTTAGCCAGTAACATGACAATGGCAAATTCCTTAACTGTTTCCAGTGGAGGAACTTTAAATATTCCAAATCCATATTATGTAACAGGTGCTGGTACAACAACCATTTCATCTGGTTCAATATTGAAGACAGGACATGTAGATGGCATTAGTACTACAGTTTCAGTCGGATGTATACAAACTACATCTAGATCATTTAATGGTGGAGCAAGCATAGAATACAATGGAACTTCTCCTCAAGAAACGGGTAATGCATTTACGACTACTGCAAATTTAACATTGAACAACTCGACAGGAGTAAAGTTAACACAAGATTTAACAATCTCAAACGCAGGATACTTAACCTTAACTTCCGGGTATCATAATTTAAATGGTTTTACATTAACATTAGGAACTTCTGCAACAACTAATTATTTAGTATATACAGCAGGAGGGTTGTATGCCAAAAATAATGTAGGATCATTTAAACGATGGATACCGAGTACTATAATAACTGCAACAACAGGGAGTTATTATGGATTATTTCCTTTTGCAAAATCAGCAGGACAATTAGGATTAGTCAAAATAGTTTCATCGGCAAGTGTAGTAGGAGGTTATATTACGATTTCGCCTACTTTTGGATACGATACTGGAGTTTCATGTGGTGTTACTGATGGAGCATATACGATTTATAGAATTCAATCCGGTTCTTATTTTAAAGTTGCAGCTAATACGATCACGGGTGGAACTTCTGTTACGTTACAATACGATTGTGGTATTTATCTATCTGCAGCACATGCAACAGCAGCAGATTTATGTTTAGCGACGTATACCTCCTCTACGGTTGGAATAGTGGGAACACATGCAGCTAACGCAAGTAACGATGAAACAAGTCCACAAGTAAAAAGAACTCTAAATAATTTAAACCTACTAACCACTGGCTTGATTTGTGTATTAGGGTCCCATGATGTAGATAATACATTGGTCATGCAATGCAACTTAGGAGGAACTAAAACAGTAGGGCCAACAGGAGATTATGCAGATTTAACCACTGCACTTACAGCAGTTGCTTCTACAGGGATGAATAGTTCTTTGATTTTTGAATTACAATCTACTTATTCGAGTTCTAATGAAAGTTTCCCATTAACAATAGATCCTTTTAACTGTTTAGGTTCTTCAAATACGTTGACAATACGTCCAGTTACAGGGGCGACTGGTTTAGTTGTGTCAGGATCGGATAAAACAGCAATTTTTTCTTTTGACCAAGGGGATTATGTAACGATTGATGGTAGACCAGGAGGAGCAGGAACAACTTCTCAATTAACAATTCGAAATACAGGAACAAAAGGTCCAGCTGTGTTGTTTACAAATGGAGCAACGTATAATTCAGTTAAATACGTTACAATTGAGGGAGGGCAATCTAGTAATCAAAATGGAACAATCGAATTTCAATTATATACTACTACCGCTAATAATTATGATACAATTAGTAATTGTACGATTCAAAATTATACAGGTAATACACAAGGTAATGGAATATATTCATTAGGAGAATCATGGGCAAAAAGAAATTTAGGAAATACCATTTCAAGTAATAAATTTATAAATTGTATTTCTGGAGGTATCTTTTTAGATTCTTATAACGATGCATGGACTATTTCAGGTAATAGTTTTTATCAAACGACAAGTTATGCAGCTTCAGCAGTAATGTATGGAATTCATTTATACAACACAGGTAGTGGGTATACAATCTCTGGGAATTACATCGGTGGTCAAGCAGCCAGCTGTGGTGGATCTGCATATACGATTACTTCAAATGACGATTATTTTCCTATCTATTTTTATGCTTCTGGTACTGCAGCAGCGTCATCGATACAAGGAAATATTATACGGAACATAAGTTTTACAACTTCAGATAATACTTCCACTTCTGCTGGAATTTTTACTGGGATTTTTGTTGATGCAGTAAACGCAGTAAATATAGGCAATGTATCTGGTAACATTATAGGTGATACCACTGCTAATGCTTCCTATGATATTTCTGTTTTACCATCTGTATCAGGAGGTTTAATTCAAGGGGTATATGTAAATAGTTCAAGTACAACATTAGTACAGAATAATTTAATTGGAGATTTTATCACAAAAAGTTCTGCTACCATTGGGCAAACATTTTATGGAATAAGAACTTTGGGGAGTGGGGATTGTAGCATTTCCGCTAATAAAGTAGGAAGTTATAATACAGCAAGTTGCATCTTAGTTGGTGGTGCTTCAACCACTTCCGGAGCTTCGGTTTTTTATGGAATTCATAATGCATCTTCAGGTTTACCAGCTATTGCTTCTAACTATATAGCAAATTGTAGTGCTTATGGTTCAGGGGCATCAAAAAATTATGGTATTTATAATACAAATGGTTCTACGAGCGTTTCAATTTCTTCTAATTCCATCAGTAATTTAAGTTTACCTACAAGTGGTACCAATACTTCTGCCATTTGCGTTGGAATCTATCAAGATGCTGGATTAACGACTTCGATTAGTTCTAATTACATACAGTCTTGTACAGTAAATAATGGTTTTTTCAAAGGAATCTATTTGAATAATACTTCTGGTACTTCCACGGTTAGTTTCAATACTATCGGAACTTCTACTTCGGGCAATATTTCCATTGCTTCCTTGTCACCATGCACTGTATTGACAAGTAATGTTACTGCCAACCATGGAGGAATTGTTGTCGGTGCAAGTACACCGAATTGTTCTTTAACTTCAAATGTAGTTCGAAGCCTGACTTGTTCAGGTGCACTTAACTATGTCGTTGGAGGAATTGTGATTGGAAACGCTTCAACTCCAATAGTTACACTTTCATCCAATACCATTGAGAAAATTGGATGTTCCAATGTTGGTTCATACTCAAGTGATGTGTATGGAGTATATAGTGGTAGTACAACAACCACTTCGATTACAAATAAGAAAAATACGATTCGTAATTTATTTAATCGAAATACGACTTCACCAGAAATTTTTGGGTACTATGATGTTGCTTACAATCATAGTTTTATCAATAATTTTATCTCTATTAAAAATACAGATGGGACAACTTCTTATACCAATTCCATTGATTTGTATGGTTTATGGTTGAACGCGTCCTCAGCTTCTAAAACGACTTATATCTATTACAATACAGTGGAAATTGGAGGTTCGCAAGCAGCCGGAAGTAATTTATCGTATACGGTTTATCAGAATTCAGCTGTAGCAACAACCATAATTTATAATAATAATTTATTTCAAAACGCACGAACTGGAAGTAGTGGAATTCAATACGTTTATTATGGCTCTTCTACCACACCAATCTCAACGCATAGCTATAATTATTTAATCGCACCATCCTTAACTAATTTTGCTTATGTAGGCACAAATAAATCGAATGTACAGTTTTTAGTGGGAGCAGATGATTATGGGAATAACACAAGTACAGGAACAACAACAGCGTATACCATTGGCACAGATGGGTCGATTTCGGATGTTTCAGCTCTTACACCTGGAGTAGACCTTTCAGGTACAACAGATTGTACAGAAGATATTAACGGAACCAATGGAAATCGTAATATTGCTTCGACTGCTGTATATAGAGGATGTTACGAAGGACCGGTTACTACATTTTATTCTGCGGATGCCACTTCAAATACAGTTGCTAATACCTTAGCAAATTGGAACTCAAAAACGGATGCTACTGGGATAGCACCAGCTAATTTTACAACTTCTGGATATAAATTCATCGTTCAATCGGGGCATAAGTACCAAGTAACATCTAGTTGGACTGGAAACGCAACAGGTTATATTCAGATGCTTTCAGGAGGAGCTGTAGATTTGAATGCACAAACATTATCTACATGGGGTAGTATAAAAGTGAGTGGAACTGGCTTAAGTAATTCTGGGGTGTTATTTAATTCATCTTCTTCTGCGGCAAGTTTTTCGATTCCGATTACTTTAGAAGCTGCTTCTACCATTGTTTCGTCTGGTAGTGGTGGTTTGACATTAACAGGAAATGTAACGAATGCGGGCTATACATTAACGGTAGATGGTTCGTACGCGACAACTATTTCAACAGGGGTAATAAGTGGTACAGGAGGTATTACCAAAGAAGGTAGCGGGCAATTAACGCTTTCAGGAACAAATACCTATACAGGAATTACGACTATAAATACGGGAACGCTAAGTGTAGCAACAATAGGAGATGGAGGTGTTGCAGGAAATCTTGGTGCAGCAACTAATTCGGTATCTAATATTATATTGGGAGGAGGTATTTTGAAATATACTGGTTCAACAGCAACCTCCGATAGAGCTTTTTCCTTAACTACAGGAACGACAAGTACAATACAAATTACTTCGAACACATTGACTATATCAGGAAATAGCGGTAATGGAACATCGGGTGCATTAACGAAATTAGGAAGTGGAACTTTAGTATTGTCAGGGAATAATACCTATACCGGATTAACAACCATTTCGGCTGGTATTTTAAAACTTGGTTCTGCGGGAAGTGGATCTAATACGCCTTTAGGAACAAATGGAAGTGGTACATTAGTTTCAACTAATGGAGCCTTAGACTTGGCAGGTTATACCTTATTAACTGCGGAAGCAATAACAATCAATGGAACAGGTGTTTCTAGTGGAGGTGCACTGATGAATTCTGGAGGAAATTGTACGTATAGTGGTTTACTTACTTTAGGTTCTTCCAGTTCCATAATTGGAGGGGGTGGTACAATAGCTCTTTCAAATGCGGGAACAATTACTGGTTCAGGATATGGTTTGACTTTGGGTGGTGCCCAAGGAGGTAGTATTTCTGGAATTATAGGGACAAATGCAGGTACATTAACGAAACAAGATGCGGGTACTTGGACACTTACAGGTGCAAATTCATACACAGGAGCAACTACTATTTCTGCTGGTGTAATTAATATTCAAAATGCTACTGGGTTTGGTACAACTGCAGGAGGGGTAACCGTTGCTTCGGGAGCCGCAGTAGAATTACAGGGAGGTATTGCGGTAGGTACAGAGGCGTTATCCTTAAATAACACAGGTGTCTCTTCTGCTGGAGCGTTGAGAAACGTAAGTGGTAATAATTCTTGGTCTGGTGCTATCTCGCTTACATCTAATGCTGTGCGAATCAACTCGGATGCAGGTACATTAACTTTAAGTGGTGGAATAACAAATGGTACTGTGAATTTAACCATTGGTGGGGCAGGTAATACCACTTCAAGTGGCGTTATAGGTTCAGGGTCTGGTAATCTTACAAAAGATGGTGCTGGAACTTTAACTTTAAGCGCAACAAATAATTATACCGGTACTACCACTGTATCTGCAGGAAGTATTGCATTAGGTGCTGCTCAAACATCTTTAACGAATGACGTGGTGTTAACAGCAGGAACGTTTAATGCCGGAGGATATGCAATAACAACCTCTGGGAATTGGACAAATAATGGAGGAACATTTACTCACGGTAATAATACAGTCACCCTAACTGGAAGTAGTAAAACAATTGGTGGTTCGACAAGTACTTCATTTTATAATTTATCAATTAGTGGTACCACTGCTTTGGGAGTTGCGACTACCATCACAAATACAATGACATTAGGTTCCTATTTAACACTTGGGAACTATGACTTAACCATAGGTGCATCTGGAGTATTTACAGGGTATAGTAATACAGCATTTGTTGTAACAAATTCTACAGGAAAGGTTACTCAAACTAGTTTAGGTTCAGGAGCCTCTGTTGGAAAACAGGTTTTCCCAATAGGGCATTCTGCTTCATCTATTGTTTATACACCAATTACAATCAATAATACAGGTACAACCAGAGATATAAGTGTTTATATTGGACATGGCCGTTTGGCAAATGGTACGACAGGAACAGCATCAACTTCGCATGCAATTGATAAAACATGGTATGTTTCTTCAAGTGGTGCAGGTTATTCAGTTACTATGACTTTACAATGGGATGTTTCTCGTGAGTTAACAAGTTTTACAAGAAGTAATAGTTATATTGGCCACCATAATGGTTCTACTTGGGATACCGGTATTACATCAAGTGCTGCAATAAATGTATCAGGTACAATTTATACACAAACGAGATCTGGGATTACTTCTTTTTCACCTTTTTCAGTAGAAGATCCGTCTGCTTTACCTATTAAATTAATTGAATTTAAAGTAAAACAAGAAGGAAAGAAAGTCCGTTTAGATTGGGAGACAGGGACGGAAGAAAATAATGATTATTTTACGGTGGAACGTTCTTTTGATGGAGAAAACTTTGATAAAGTATTTACAAAAGAAGGGGCTGGCAATAGTAAAACCAATACGTATTATTTTGGTTATGACAATAAACCATTTACTGGGATTTCTTACTACCGTTTAAAACAAACAGACTTTGATGGGAAGTTTTCATATTCCGATATCGAATCTGTAAATTTTAGTGGTAATCCAATTCAAAACGAGCTAAAAGTCTTTCCGAATCCTGTTACAGACGGAGCGATTCATTTGGAATACCTAATGGAAGGAAGTGAAACGTTTGAGCTTTATATTCTAAATACTTTGGGTCAGATTGTCTACCAACAAAACATAGCTACTGACAAAGGAATGAATAGTAATCTAATTAAATTACCAATGCTATCCAAAGGTCTTTATCAATTGAAATTTGGCAATGATAAACTTGGTTTTGAAATGAGAAATATCCATTTGTAAATAGCATCGAAACAAACAAAAAAACGCAACGAAATTCGTTGCGTTTTTTGTTTTTATCCTCTTTGTATTTTATTTAACTAAAAGTTTAGATAATGCTGTTTAAATTTTTTATTCTAAAATGATTATAAGGAATTAGAATAAGCCTTTAACTTTTAAATACTCTTCAAGTACTTGTTCGTCAGAATATAATACATCTCTTGCCTTACTTCCTTGGAATGGTCCAATAATATGGAAAGCCTCCAACTGGTCTACGATACGGCCAGCTCTATTGTATCCTAATTTTAATTTCCGTTGTAATAAACTTGCTGACCCTTGTTGGTGCATTACAACAATACGAGCAGCATCTGCAAACATTGGATCGACTTCACCAAGATCCATGTCTTTAGAGTCGTTAGAATCACCGATGAATTCAGGTAATAATAATGCGTCCGGATACGCTCTTTGGTTTCCAATAAAGGCACAAATTTCTTCCACTTCAGGGGTGTCGACAAATCCACATTGTAAACGTATCATGTCTTGACCAGTAGAAATTAACATATCCCCACGACCAATTAATTGATCTGCTCCGGAAGAATCCAAGATTGTTCGCGAATCTATTTTAGACAATACCCTAAATGCGATACGAGCTGGGAAGTTTGCTTTAATCATCCCTGTGATAACATTTACAGAAGGGCGTTGTGTCGCAACGATTAAGTGAATACCAATGGCACGAGCTAATTGTGCAATACGGGCAATTGGGTGTTCTACTTCTTTTCCTGCAGTCATAATCAAGTCGGCAAACTCATCAATTAAAACCACAATGTAAGGCATGTATCGGTGACCTTTTTCTGGATTTAATCTTCTTGCAATGAATTTAGCATTGTATTCTTTGATCGTACGAACTTGGGCATCTTTCAATAATTCATAACGTTCATCCATTTCAATACAAAGAGAGTTCAATGTTGCAACTACTTTCGATGTATCGGTAATAATCGCATCTTCTTCTCCAGGAAGTTTTGCTAAAAAGTGTCGTTCAATACGATTGTAAAGCGTAAGTTCCACTTTCTTTGGATCGATTAATACAAATTTAACTTGAGCTGGATGTTTCTTGTAAAGGATAGAAATTAATATAGCATTCAAACCAACCGATTTACCTTGACCAGTCGAACCAGCGACAAGTAAGTGAGGCATTTTAGTTAAGTCGAAAGTATACGTTTCATTCGTAATCGTTTTACCAAGTACCACTGGAAGTTCAAAGTCTGAATTTTGGAATTTCTCCGAAGCAATTAACGAACGCATGGAAACCATTTGTGGATTGCTATTAGGAACCTCAATCCCTATTGTTCCTTTTCCAGGGATAGGCGCAATAATACGAATTCCTAATGCAGATAAACTCAAAGCAATGTCGTCTTCTAAGTTTTTAATTTTAGAGATACGTACCCCTGGAGCAGGAATAATTTCGTATAAAGTTACCGTTGGACCAACCGTAGCTTTGATTTTAGCGATGTCAATTTTATAATGCGAAAGCGTTTCTACGATTTTGTTTTTATTGTCTTCTAATTCTTGTTTGTTTATACTCACTTCCGTATTTCCCCAATCTCTCAATAAATCAATCGATGGTAACATATACCCGGATAAATCCAGGGTAGGGTCATAATCACCATATTCTTGTCTTAAATCATCCGTTTCATCCTCCGATAATTCTTCTTCACTTTCAGGGATTTCTACAACGAAGTCACTTGCAATTTCTAATGTAGAGGCATGTTCTTCAGTGGGAGTATAGGTGTTTTCTGGAATTTCAATAATAAAGTCATCGTTTTCAATGGCAGAAATTGGGGATATAGGATTAGAATAACTTTCAAAATCATCTTCAATTTCTTGAATTAAAGAGGAAGGGACAGCTTGTTTTTCGATAGGAGTAACAACCGTATCAAAATCATCGTCCTCATCAAAAGTAACTGGTTTACTGATAAATTCATTCTGTATGTCTTCATCTTTAATTGGATTTATAATATGAAGATCATCGGGTGTTACCGTGTGTTTGATTCGTAATTTGTTTTCGTATTCATCTTCAACAACTTCTTCCTCTTCTTCGTTATCTTCTTTTGTGAAATGATTTATTAAGTTGGCGAATAACACTTGAAAATTTGGATTGTGTAATACTACCAGAACGATGTATAAAAGCGCAAGGATAAATAAAAAGGTTCCAATTTCTCCAATAGTAAAGCGCAACCAGTGATTGATGTAATATCCAAACGAACCTCCAACAAAATTTACATAATTAGCAAAATAACCAAGGAAAATAGAGGACCAAACCATCCAAACTAAGGACTTCGATGTCGTTTTTTTTACTGGAAGGAATTGAATGTTCGCTAATAATTTCAATCCTAATAAGAAAATTAAAAAAGGGATTACAAAGGATGCAATTCCAAATGCATTAAAAATTAAGGTGTGAGAAATCCAAGCACCTAATTTACCATTCCAATTGGCAACTTGTTCTGTGTTTGATTCGAAAATAAAATCAAAAAAACCTTTTCCGATTATTCTATTTTGGTCAATCTGCCAAGTGAAAAGGTAAGATACACAAGCTAATAAACAGTAAAAAGCAATACATATTAAAAGTGCTCCAGTTATAGTAGAAGCTCGTTTTTTATCCCAACGTTGGGATAATTTATCAATAACAGAACCTTTTTCTACTTCGTCAGATGGTGCTGTTTTAACATTTGATTTTCTTGGTTTTTTTGGAGTTTCAGGAATAGTTTCTTCCTTACCTCTTTGAATATATTGGTTTTCTAATGACATCTTCATAAAATCTATCCTACGAAGATACAATCAGAATCTGGGTGATTTTAGAAGCTTTTAAATAAGTATAAACAGCAAAATGTTAGTTTGTAGCCTTTATTTGCTTATTCGATCAAGGAATTCATTAAAGGAAATTTTTTCGTATTCTTTTCCAAAAGTAAAAACAGTGGAAGGAACCTCTTTTTTAGAAAATTCCCTTAAGGTATAGCATAATAAGCCAACTTCAGTTTGAATAAAATATTGAATAGGCAGACCTGGAATGTCTTTAAAAATGTTAAGGTAAATAGGATTTAAGTTTTTCGCATAATACATTGCAATGGGTTCTTTAAAATTTGGATGACTTACCATTATTTTTTTTGCACGTATACCTCCAATTTTTTTACTGCCATAACAAGTTGTAAATGTGTATTTTGAAATAGTTGTGTCTTTTCCTAAATTTTGTTGGATTGCGTATTTTTTTCCTTGATAATCAATCAGTACATATTGTTTTGAAAGTTGTAAATGTTTGATAAGTGTTTGTTTTCCGAGTGAAGGAGATTCGCTTTCTGTCCTTAATAAAGTGTCATTCGTGATAATTGTAGTAAAAGAAATGAATTTTGCTTTTTTTGTTTCAGGATGAATTAACTCTACACTGTAAATAAATTCTCCTTCAAATGGGTCATATTGCTGTGCGAAATAAGTAGTTGTGAAAAGTAAGGTGTAAAAAAGCAGTATGAATTTCATATTATAGGTTGTATTCGTTGATATGTATTATTTTTGTAGGTATAGTTTTTTGAATTTATGTATAAAGATATAACTTTTCTCTTAAATCCATCTGAAATCACTGCTGGTACTCGCGGTGCTTCGTTAGGGCCATATGCGTTGATAACAGCAGCACGTAAAAATAATAGTAAGCTTTTTGGTAGTCATCCTGTTGACTGTTTAAAAGATTGTAACTCTTTATTAGATAAGGAGTCCAATTTTAAATATGCTAAAAATATCGATGGTTTAGTGACAATCTTTGAAGAATTAGGAGGTAAAATAAAATCGATTTATTCGGATGGAAATTTTCCTTTTTTATTGTCTGGAGATCACGGTTCCGCAGGAGGTACAATTGCTGCAATTCGTGCAGCATATCCAAACAAACGTTTAGGAGTTATCTGGATTGATGCACATGGAGATATCCATTCACCATACACAACTCCATCGGGTAATATGCATGGAATGCCTCTATCAACCGCTTTAAATGAGGACAATAAGGAATGTGGAGTGAATCAAATCTCGGACTTAGAAACTGAGTTGTGGGATACCTTGAAAAATATGCATGGTATTACTCCTAAAATCGCACCAGAAGATTTGGTTTTTGTTTCTGTTAGAGATACGGAAGAACAAGAAGACCGAGTGATTGAACGATTAGGGATTAAAAACTATGCTGTTTCTGAAGTGAGAGAAAAAACTTCCGATACAGTGGTAAATGAAATTCTACAAAGGTTGGATGCATGTGATCATTTTTATATTTCTTTTGATGTAGATTCTATGGATCCAGTTGTTACCTCCCATGGTACTGGTACACCGGTAGATAATGGGTTGTTTCCTAATGAAGCAGAAGGAATAATGCAAGGTTTGATACAATCAGGGAAGGTAAGTTGCGTGGAGTTTGTGGAAATAAATCCATGTTTGGACGAAAAGAAAAATGAGATGGCTGAAGTCGCTTTTGGCTTAGTTGAAAAATTGGTAGCGACTATTATTAAGTAAATATGGAAAACAAAATAATTCAACTTTTAGTTGAACAAGCAGAAAATCTATTCGGTACAAAAATTGAAGCGAAATCCGTCCAATTTCAAGTTACGCGAAAAGAATTTGAGGGCGATATTACTTTGGTGGTATTTCCTTTTGCAAAATTATTAAAATCATCCCCAATGGATGCTGCAAATAAGATTGGAGTTTTTTTGAAAGAAACTATTTCGGAAATTGAAAGCTTCAATGTTATTCAAGGGTTTTTAAATATTTGTCTTTCAGAAAAATATTGGAAAAATGTATTAACTTCCATAGATGCTAATCCAAATTTTGGTCTTTTAGAGCCGGATTCAAAAGGTACAGTTTTGGTGGAATATTCTTCACCAAATACGAATAAACCTCTGCACTTAGGGCATTTAAGAAATAATTTTTTAGGATATTCCGTTGCTGAGATTTTGAAAGCAAATGGACATAAAGTCATAAAAACACAAATCATCAACGATAGAGGTATTCATATCTGTAAGAGTATGTTGGCTTGGGAACGTTTTTCTCCGGTAAATGAAAAGGGGGAGAAAGAAACTCCTGAAAATACAGGACTTAAAGGGGATAAATTAGTAGGTAAATACTATGTTGTTTTTGATCAAGAGTTTAATAAAGAAGCCAAAGAAGTTATTTTTAAATGGGAAAATGGCGATTTTGGTGGGTTCTCTAATCAAGTATTCGAACAATATAAAAAGTTCTCTGACGCCAAAGAAGGAAAAGAGGAGAAGGTACAAGAGGATTTAGATGCTAAAATTAAAGAATTAGCTAAAAACGAAACATCATTATTGCGTGATGCAAAAGAGATGTTGGTAAAATGGGAGGCGCGTGACCCACAAACGTATTTGTTGTGGTCAACCATGAACGGTTGGGTATATGATGGGTTTAAGTCTACCTATGAAGCGATGGGAGTGAATTTTGATCGTTTGTATTATGAATCTGAAACATACTTGTTAGGTAAAGATCTAGTAAGCGAAGGATTGTCGAAGGGAGTTTTTTATAAAAAAGAAGATGGTTCTGTTTGGGTTGATTTAACCGAAGATGGAATGGATGAGAAGTTGTTGTTGCGTGGTGACGGAACAGCGGTTTATATGACACAGGATCTTGGTACGGCTTTAGATCGTAAGAAAGATTACCCTGATTTAGAAGGAGTAGTCTATACAGTAGGGAATGAGCAAGATTATCATTTTAAAGTATTGTTTTTAGTACTTAAAAAATTAGGATATGCTTGGGCAGATAAATGTTTTCATCTTTCCTATGGAATGGTTGATTTACCTTCTGGTAAAATGAAATCAAGAGAGGGGACTGTAGTTGATGCAGATGAATTGATGGCAGAAGTTGTTCATAGTGCTAAAGAAATGACTTCGGAAAGAGGACATTTAGAGGGAATGACTGACGAGCAAAAAGAAGTATTATTCAAGCAAATCGGTATGGGTGGATTGAAATATTATTTGTTAAAGGTGGACCCTAAAAAACGAATGTTATTTAATCCGGAAGAGTCGATCGAATTAACTGGAAATACTGGACCTTTCATTCAATATGCACATGCGAGAATCAATTCTTTGTTGGCAAAAGCAGGTGAAATCAATGAAATTGATCGTGCTGCTTTAGGGTCAGAAGAAAAAGAATTAATTAAAGTGTTGTTTCAGTATCCTAACGTTATTCAAGAAGCTGGAAATGCTTATTCTCCTGCTTTGGTTGCTAATTACTGTTACGAATTAGTAAAAGCGTTTAATCATTTTTATCAATCTGTTCCGATGTTAATAGAGGAGGATAAGGCTTTGCGTGATTTACGATTAGTTATTAGTAGAAATGTGTCCAAAGTAATTGTACAATCCTTGAATCTATTAGGTATTCAAGCACCACAAAAAATGTAAAAAAAAAGTAAGTTTATATCAAAAAAAAAGACGCTGTGAAGCGTCTTTTTTTTTGATATAAACTTAATAAATTAGTTTCTAGGTTCCGCTGCTTTATTTTCAGGTAAAACGGTAACTTTAATTGTCAAAATAATAGGCTCACTCACATTCGTTGTAACCGTAATTGTTTTCGTATGAGAACCAACACGTTTTGTGTCAAATTTCACAGCGATATCTGCAGATTTTTTAGGAGCAACAGGAGCTTCTGGTGATTTCGCTTTCGTACATCCACAACTTGTTTGAACATTGGAAACGATGATAGGTTCTTTTCCTGTGTTTTTAAACGTAAATGTAAATGTAGTGTCTGCACCATAAGGAACATTTACATACTCTATGGTAGTAGTTTTAAAAGTAATTGGTTCTTTTTTCTTTTTAACCTTTTTATCTTTTGTTACTTCTGTGTGTTTATGATTTGGGTCATTATGATTGTGCTCTTGAGCACCTACAAATGAAACACTTCCAATAAATAATAATAGAGTCGAGAATAAAATTTTCATAATTTTTTATTTTTTTTACAAGTTTACAATTTTTATTAATTCAAACAATCGTTAAATAGACAAAAAAAGTTAAGAAAGGTTGCTAAATGAAATAAGAATGAATAACATCTGCAATGGAAGCATAGGTATTCTCTAATATTTTATTCATATCCTCTTTTTTCTTCCAAGCTATTTTTGTAATCCCTTCTTCTAACTGAGGGTTTCCTTTTTTAGGACCATCGTACTTAAAACTAAACCAATACGTTTTTTTTAAGGTTGGAATTCCTTTGTATTCATAGGTGTGGTAAGTAGTAGTAATGTGTTTGTTAATCGTAAAATTAGAAATACCACATTCTTCTTCAATTTCTCTTAAAGCTCCTTCCTCAGGCGATTCGTTGTTTTCTAATTTTCCTTTGGGAATATCCCAGAGACCATTTCGTTTTATAAACAAGTATTTTTCCTTACGTTTAACAATTCCGCCCGCGGCTTCTACTTTATGATGGTTTTCAAAGAATAATTCCATCGTTATTTGCGGGTTTTCACAAAGAACATGCAAAAAAACAGAAGTTGGGAGAGATGTTAATAAGTCTGTAAGTTCCACTTTATCAGTGATTGCGAACTTCTCATTGACGAAAATTCCGTGGTGTTTTTTAATTTCCTTCTCAGAAATAAAAAAGATTGGTCGATTTTGAATAAAAACTTTATACATTTGTGGTTATGATTTTAAATAACGACAGGGCACTAAAAGTTGCCGAATTTTTACTGCAAATTAAAGCAATTAAATTACAGCCTGCAAATCCATTTACTTGGGCTTCTGGTTGGAAGTCGCCTATTTATTGTGATAATAGAAAAACATTATCTTATCCTACCATTCGAACTTTCATTCGCCAATCTTATGCGGAAGTGATTTTAGATAAGTTTGGTAAGCCGGATGCAATTGCAGGTGTAGCTACAGGTGGTATTGCTCAAGGAGCTTTAGTTGCTCAAGAATTAGGTGTTCCATTTGTATATGTACGTACTTCTCCAAAAGCACATGGTTTAGGAAATCAAATTGAAGGTGATTTTGAAGTTGGACAAAAAATTGTTGTCATTGAAGACTTAATCTCTACTGGAGGTAGTAGTTTGCAAGCTGTGGAGGCACTTCGTGCTGCAGGTTGTGAAGTAAAAGGGTTGGTTGCTATTTTTAGTTACGGTTTTGAAGTTGCAAAGCAAAATTTCAAAAATGCAAAATGTAAATTTGAAACGTTGACGAACTATGATTTCTTAATGGAGGAAGCATTAAAACATGATTTTATTACAAAAGATGATCTTGATTCATTGAAAAAATGGAGAGAAGATCCAAGTAATTGGTCTAACTAATGATTATCGAAAGTACTCCTGCTTCAGTAAGTCAGACAATTTCGGTTGTGTTTGATTTTCTGAAAAACATAGAAAATTTAAATTACTTATTACCTCAAGATAAAATTTCTGCGTGGACTTCCACTTCTAAAGAATGTTCTTTTAAGATTCAAGGAGGAATAATCATTCCTTTGGTATTAGATAATGTCGTGGAGAATTCACAAATCAATTTAATTTCTGGAGCTAAATCTCCATTTCCTTTTACCTTGTCAGTTCGATTGACTGAAACTCCTACCGGTACGCAAGGTCAGTTGTTTTTTGATGGTAAAATGAGTAAAACGATACAGTTTTTAGCAGAACGACCTTTGAAACAGTTGTTTAATACAATGACGGAAAATATC
>CANGOF010000061.1 GCA_947455515.1 Flavobacteriia bacterium | reverse complement strand
ATGACTAGAAACCCTAATATAGAATCAAATATTGATGATTACAATTTGATTTTATAGTCAAATAAAAAAAGCGATTAAATAAAATTGATATTTACTTAATCGCTTTTGAGAAATTAGTTTTGAAAAAGTGAAGCTTTTTCAGTGCCCTCATTTAACGTTCTCCCTTTTTTTGATTGAATTTAATTATGAGATACATTTTAATTCTAATACTATTATCATTACAATTTTCTTGTTCGATTCAAAAGAAAATTAAGGGTGATGAAATTGGCGGGATCATAGATGGTCGCTATGATACAATTGGTTATATTGATACTTCATATCGCATAGTAGATAATTTAGAAGGACAACTTTTAAAATACAAGGTTGAAACATTAAATGATTCGATTGAATTCTATGATTTTAATGTAATTGAGAATGAAAAATGGGCTAAATCTATCAATGTTGTCATTGATATAAAAACAGGTAGATTAATTTCTCTGAAAATTATTAATCCCAAAATTCCAAAAAGTTTAAATATTGAAAGCGATAGTACGAATCAATTTCGATTAAAATAGTGATTGTATGATTTCATTTAGCAAATTTATCTTGGTTTTACTAATCAGTCTAATCTTCATTTTTTCTTGTGAACATACACAAAAAAATGTCGATACCAACAATTACAAAAGCTATTATTTTGGATTGAAAAAGCACGAAAAACCAGAGGATTTGTTTTTGTTATACAATGAAATTACGTTTGGGAAAAATGTCTGGGATACTGCTTTTATTACCTTAGGTAAAGGGTTCGATGTAGATCATTGTCTTGTTAGAAAAATTTATTTTAAAGACGGAAAAGTACTAAAAGCTGTTAAACAAACTGACGAATTAATCAATTTTTCATGCAAGCATTTGGCATATTACATTTGTAAAAATCCAACCTTATATTTTGAAGTATATGATTGTTGTAAAAAACAACAAAGAATCATACAATTAAATCGTTATAAAGGGAAGCCAGAACGCATGGTATTGCATTAAAAGTGTCTGACTGATTGGTTAGATTGAATGAAGTTGCATTTAATGTCAGATTGAGCGGAGTCGAAATCGACATGCTTTTAAAAATACTAAAGGAAGAATTTAACGTTCTCCCTTTTTTTAAACTTTTCAATGATCGGATGCTACCGTTACTTTTCCTTTTTTATAACGAATAAGAAATACGATTGGAATACAACACAAAATCAAACATGCAACCATGAAAAATCCTTGATTGTATCCAACCAATGCTTGTTGTTTCATTACTGCACCCTCCATCATTTTATATGCGAGTGCCTCTGCTTGATCTTGGGAGTACCCTTTTCCAATAAAATTTTGCACTAAGCCTTGAATCCTTGAGGTACTCACTTCGTCATATTGATTAACGTATCCAATCATTGAATTTCTAATTTCACCATTGCGTTTTGTTATAAACACATTGATTAATGCAATTCCAACCGATCCACCTAAAGAACGTATCATATTTGCCAACCCAACAGCTTGCGCCATGTCTTTCCCTTGTAAACCTGCTATTGCCAAAGAAAGTATCGGTGACATCATAAATGCCATACCTACACCTCGTAAAATAAATGGGAAAAAGAAATTCTTTTCACTGGAATCCGGGGAGGAAAAAGCCAATAACAATAAGAAAGTACTCGTTAAAAAGATACCTATAAGGATGATACGTTTTGGATTCATTCCATTTCCAAGTAATTTCCCTACTAAAGGCATGGAAAACGCAGTGAAAATTGCTCCTGGTATCATAAATACCCCTGTTTGAGTTGCCGTCCATCCTAAAGAAATCTGAACAAATAAAGGAAAGATGAAAACCGAACCAAACAACATCATTCCCAACATAAAGTTCATAATACTTCCCATTACAAGGTTATAGTTTTTATACAAACGGATATTTACAGCAGGATAATCGATCGATAACTCTCGATAGATAAATGCCACAAGACTGAAAATCCCAACAATGGATAAAATTATGATTTCGTTACTATCAAACCAATCGTGTGCGGAACCTTCTTCAAGCACATATTGTATCGAACCTATGGCGCTAACTAAAAATAAAATACCCCACCAATCAATGCGCGAGGGCTTTACTGCTCCAGGTCGATCTGTAATGTATTTCCAGGATAAGAAAGTCGCAGTTGCTCCAATTGGAATATTGACAAAAAACACCCAGTTCCACGATAAATTATCGGTAATAAATCCTCCTAAGGTTGGCCCAAAAGTTGGTCCTAAAATTAATCCCATACCAAAAATGGCATTGGCGGTACTGATTTTATTTGGAGGAAATGCACCAATGATAATGGTTTGTGCAGTAGATAATAATCCACCTCCTCCAAGTCCTTGAACAAAACGCCAAAATACTAATGTCCATAGGTTGGTTGAGAAACCACACATTAACGAAGCTAAAGTAAAAATAACTACCGAAGCAGTAAAATAAAGCCTACGACCAAAGAAGTCGGATAGCATACTGGTCAGTGGAATAATAATTACATTCGAAATAGCATATGCGGTTACTACCCACGCAATTTCGGTAGTTGTAGCACCAATGTTTCCACTGATTTCACGCAATGAAACATTCACGATTGTTGTGTCTAATAGTTCTAAAATCGCACAACTAATGGCGGTTAGAATTAAAATCCACTTTTTCGCTCCTGTAGGGTATTCGATTACGGGTAAGGTAGTTGCTTGACTCACGGAATTATTTTACGTTAACCGATACAAATGCACTTAATCCTGGGAATAATTTTTGTCTCACCGTTTTTGGTAAAGCATCTATCGAAATTTTCACAGGAACACGTTGTACTATTTTTACGAAATTTCCAGTTGAATTATCTGGAGGTAATAAGGAAAATTTTGCTCCAGTAGCTCCGATGAATGAAGCTACTTTCCCAGTCAATTTTAAATCTGGATAAGCATCGATTTTAATATCTACACGCTGTCCAATTTTTAATTTACTAATTTGTGTTTCTTTAAAATTAGAAGCAATCCATAAATTTATGTTATCAATCGTTGAACACAAAGGTTGTCCGATAGTAATGTATTGACCAACTTCAACCGATCTACGTGAAACTACACCATCCGCTGGTGCTTTAATTTGTGCATAGGCTAATTGTGTTTTAGCAAGTATCAACTCTGCTTCTTTTTGTTTGATTAATGCTTCCGAAAGAGAAGTAATCGCATCTTGTGCTTGCGCTAAAGATTTTACTCCTTGCGTTTGCGATGAAGAAGATTTATTTTGACTTATTGTTGCGTCATATTGCGCTTGTGCAACCTCCAAATCAGCTTCAGCATTATCTAATTCCGCTTGGGAAACTGCTTTCGCAGCAAACATATTTTTCGTTCGTTTGTAATCTACTTTTGCTTTACGCAACTTTGCTTTTGCAGCACGACTATTTTGTTCTATTGTCTCTGTACTTTGGGAAGCTGCATCTGCATTTTGATACGTTGCTTTACGATTGCTTCGAACAGACTTTAAGTTTGCTTTCGCATTTTCTAAAGCTGCTTCTGCTTGTGCAACTTTCGTTTTTAATTCCGTATCATCGATAGTAAATAAAAGATCTCCTTTTTTTACTTCCTGATTATCTTGAAAGTATATGCTTTGAATGTATCCTGAAACACTCGATTTAATTGGAATGATATCTGCATCTAACTGTGCATTGTCTGTAGTTACAAATGATCCTAAGTGAATAAAATAAGAGATTGCAGAAATTGCAATTACACCCACAATACTAAATATAATAGTTAGTTTCTTTTTTTTTGAACCTTTGTTTTGTATTTCGTTTTCCATTCTATTTAAAATTAAAAATTAGTAATTCCTTTCGTTGTATTATACATAGTCATTGCGTTCATCAAACGAATTTCATGTATTTTTTGATTTAATTTCGCTTGTAATTCCGCGTTTAATTGAGTTATATAATCCGTTACTGTAATTTTTCCATTTTCTAATTTGGAAGCTGCTGCCAAAGTTACAACGTGACGTTTATCCACGATTTGTTTATCTTTTATGATTATTTCTTTAATAGAATTTATTTGAGCACTTTGAGCGGTTAATGTGTTATTCAAATTGAATAAAAACTGTTCGCGTTGAATATTGATAAGTTGTTGCTGAACATTTAATCGGTTTTTTTCACGAGATATACCATATAAACTTGTAACGTTCCACTTCATCATAACTCCTGCATTTGCAAAATAGCGCAATTGCTGATTAATGAAGTTTGGTCCAGGTCGACCATAATTTGCATCCGCATACAAAGATAATTTTGGTAATGCTTGTGTCGTGGTCAATTTGAACTTAGACTCTAATAAATTTTCTTGTAAACTAAATAATTTCATTTCTGGTCGTGCAATCACAGTCGCTTGAGTGATTCCTCCAACAGGTGTGGTATCAAACAACGTATTTCCAGTAACCTTTTTACCTGTATACATTTCAAAGTTTGTGTAAAATGCCAATAAATTATCTTTTGCTTCTAAAATAGATTGTTCTGTTTTCAAAATTTCAGCTTCCAATTCATCCAAATTACTTTGTGTGCTTAGTCCATTTATATGAGCAGCTTTCATATTTGTTAAACGATTATCTAAATTATTCATGTATAATTCAAGAATTTCTAAATTTTCTCTGGATAATAAAACGCTTACAAAAATTTGATTTACTTGTTCAATAATGCGATATATTTCAATTTCATTTTGTTGAATTTGTACTGATGCATTTAATTTTTCCGTTTTACGTTGCTGATTTGTTTGTCCACCGTCAAAAATGGATTGATTAACAGAAAAACTACTTAAATACGTGTCGTGAGGAAAGTTTAAGGTCATCCCGGGAAAAGTTACTACTTCGCTTTGGTAATTTGCTTTTGCTAAAAAAGAAAGTTGAGGGAACCAATTTTCGTTAATTGCTTTTTGGTTAATATTACTATTCGCTTGTAAAAACTGATTTTGTTTTAATAATGGGTAACGTTTTTTTGCCCATTGGATACAGGAGTCTAAACGCATCGTTTCTTGCGAAAAAACGATGGTTGAAAATGAAAGGAATACAATTAGTATATATTTCATAATTTATGATTTTGTAAGTTTAAAAGTGACAAATTCTTTGACTGATTTTTTTAGTTTTTCATTATCTGGGTCATCAAATGAAACTCCACTACCTTGAATAATCGCATTAAAAATAGGTGATGCAATAAATGGATAGGCACAAAGTGAATGTACATTCATCATAAACACCACTGGATCTACTGATTTAATTTCTCCAGTTTTAATCCCATCTTGTAATAATGAAAGTAAATGAACACCATTACCTTTTTTTAAGTGCTTGACTTTTTCATAAAAAAGTTCCTGATTTACACTAATTTCTTTAATGATAAACATAGACATCTGTGGATACTCAGAAAGAAAAGTGATAATATTGTCGATGTATTTATTAATACGCTCTATAATCGGTATGCTTAAATCCGAAAATACTAACATTTGTTCAAAATAACTTGATAACGCTCCATCGAAAACAAAATCGAATAATTTTTCTTTGTTTCGAAAATAATAATGAAGCAATGCTTTATTAATCCCAGCATGATCAGCGATATCCTGCATACGTGCACCATATAAACCATATTTCATAAAGGCAATTTTAGCTGCCTGAATGATTTTTTCTTCGGTTTTTTGATCTTTTAACTGCATAGTTTAACCATTTGGTTAAATCAAAAGTATCTATTTTCATGGAATTAAAACCTTGATTTAATTAGTAAGTTGAAAAATTATTTTAAATAAACTTACTATCAGCAAGATAGAATATAAAAATATTGGGTAAAATAAAAAAATGAAAATGAATTCTAAACTGTATTACAACAAACTTTTGTTTTTCAAGTCTAACTCGGATAATTTATGGAAATATGGGTGTGAAGCGCAACGTTCTAAAATCTCGAGATGCTCGATACGATGACAATCGAGGGAAACAAAATCCACTAACTTATTATCTATCAAGTAATGTGCTTGTTTCATAACCTCTGGTCCATAGTGACCAACAATAGACAATAAATTCAACTGTATTTGAACACCTTTGTTCCGGTATTCTTGAATTTTATCTGGATTATTAAAATAATAAGGATAACGTTCGTAATGTGCTAATACAGGAATATAACCATTTACGGACATATCAAAAATTAAACTATCAATTTGAGAGGGTTCGCTAAAAAAGGAAAATTCAAACAATAAATAATTTCCATGGAAAGTAACTGCACGTTTTTCCTTAATTGAATTCGTTAAAGTTTCCTCGTAAAAATTTTCAGCTGCAGCTTCAAATTCTATATTTATATTCAATCTTTCTAATTCAGCTTTAACTTCCGCATGTTTCTCTGCTATAATTTCCGGTGTATTTTGATAGCAATCCATCATAATATGAGGTGTTGCAATCAATTTTTTATAGCCTAATTCCTTAAATTTTAAAATCATACCTACACTATGATCTAATGTTGCAGCACCATCATCTATACCAGGAAGAAGATGACTATGCATATCAACTCCAATGGTGGAGAAGTCAAAAGGCGGTAATTGTATTTCTGTCTTTTTTTTCGAAAATAAAGAGAAGAGTCCCATTTTATCTATTAGAATACATATCAGTATAATATTTTTGGTAATCCCCACTGGTTACCTCTTTCACCCATTCTTCATTGGTTAAGTACCAATCAACTGTTTTATCCAAACCTTCTTCAAATTTAATAGAAGGAGTCCACCCCAATTCTTTTTCTAATTTAGAAGCATCTATTGCATAGCGCATGTCATGACCAGAACGATCTGTAACATAAGTAATCAAATCAGCAGAAGTTCCAGGTTCACGGTTTAATTTTTCATCCAACATTTTACATAAGTAATTTACTAAATCAATGTTTTTCCATTCATTTAAACCACCAACGTTGTATGATTCTCCGTAAGTTCCATTAAAAAAGATTGTTTCGATTGCTCTTGCATGATCTTCCACCCACAACCAATCACGTATATTATCCCCTTTTCCATAAACTGGAAGCGGTTTCATATTCACGATATTTTGTATCATTAATGGAATTAACTTCTCAGGAAAATGATGACTTCCATAATTGTTAGAACAATTACTCATTTTCACTGGGAAATTGTACGTATGAAAGAAGGCATTCACAAAATGATCAGAAGATGCTTTGGATGCAGAATAAGGACTTCTTGGATCATAGGAAGTAGTTTCTGTAAATAAACCTTCTGCACCTAAAGAACCGTACACCTCATCCGTTGAAACGTGATGGAACGTATGTTTATCTTCTAAATTCCAATAAGATTTTGCTTCATTTAATAAATTCAGTGTTCCTATTACATTTGTCATTGCAAATTCCATTGGTCCTTCGATGGAACGATCTACATGGGATTCTGCTGCTAAATGAATAACATCCGTAATCTGAAATTTTTCAAAAACTGCTTTTACATCTGCCTGAGAACAAATATCTCCTTTGACAAATTGGTAATTGCTTTTGCCTTCCAAATCCTTTAAGTTAGAAAGGTTACCAGCATAAGTAAGTTTATCGAAATTTACAATAGTGTGCTCTGGATATTTGTTTACAAATAATCTAACTACGTGTGAACCAATAAATCCTGCACCTCCTGTTACTAATATATTCATCTTCTGTGATTTTTTCAATTGACAATTTTTCAATTGACAATTTTTCAATTGACAATTATCAATTGACAATTATCAAATTATAAACTCCAATATTCCAATTCGTTAATTTTCCCTCTATAAATCCCTTTGATATCTGCAAAAGTACCTTTACCATCAATTAACAATGATTTAAAATAATCTTCTGTTAATTCCATGTATTCTTTATGATTAACCGCTACGATAATGGAATCATACACCCCTTCTGGTTTGTCATGTAATCCAATTCCATATTCGTGTTCCATTTCTTCAGATGATGCATGTGGATCAACCAAATCAACAGAAACTTGGTAAGATTTTAGTTCTTTAACAACATCAATAACTTTAGTATTACGGATATCGGTTACATCTTCTTTAAAAGTTGCTCCCATCACTAAAACACGTGTATCTTGAATATGTTTCCCTTGAGCAATCATTTTCTTAACAACTTGTTTTGCAATATAACCTCCCATAGAATCATTCACAAAACGACCACTTGTAATTACTTTTGAATTGTAACCTGCTTTTGCAGCTTTATGCGTTAAATAATATGGATCTACACCGATACAATGACCACCTACTAATCCTGGAAAGAATTTTAAGAAATTCCATTTCGTACCAGCAGCTTCTAAAACATCAAAAGTATTAATACCTAATTTATTAAATATGATTGACAATTCATTTATCAATGCAATATTTACATCACGTTGTGTATTTTCAATGATTTTAGCAGCTTCTGCAACTTTAATTGTTTTTGCTCTATGTACTCCGGCATCAACTACGATTTCATAAGTCGAGGCAATATTATCTAATGATTCTTGACAACATCCAGAAACTATTTTGGTAATATTTCTTAAAGTATGCTCCTTATCTCCTGGATTAATACGTTCAGGAGAATATCCCAACATAAAATCTTCACGGAATTTCAATCCAGACTCACTCTCTAAAACTGGAACACAATCTTCTTCAGTACAACCAGGATAAACTGTAGATTCAAAAACAACGT
This sequence comes from Flavobacteriia bacterium, assembly GCA_947455515.1. GTDB lineage: Bacteria > Bacteroidota > Bacteroidia > Flavobacteriales_D > Crocinitomicaceae > CANHVK01. The sequence continues at coordinate 8,256 of CANGOF010000061.1, read as the reverse complement.
AATCTCCTTTTTTTAATGCTTTACCAACTGTTGTAGAAGCACCTAAAAGAGGTTTTAAATCCGGTACATTAGCGGAATCAATAGGTGTTGGTACCGCAACAATGAAAAACGTTGCTTCTTTTAAGTCCTCTAAATCCGCTGTGAAATGGATGTCACAACCCTCAAAAGCAGCAGCGTCTAATTCCTGACTCGGATCGATATTATTACGCATCATATCTACACGCGCTTGATTAATATCAAATCCAATTACTTTAATAGTTCTTGCAAATTCTAATGCTATTGGTAAACCAACATAACCTAAACCTATTACAGCAAGTTTAGTTTCCTTGTTAATTAACTTTTGGTAAATTGAGTTGCTCATTTCTTACGTTATAAATTCGTTCAATAATTTCTACTACTTTCAATCCTTCTAAGGCATTTGTTGTTGCAGTTGCCTTTCCTTTCAACGTTTGTACAACGTTAGAGATTAGGAAATGGTGATTTGCAGCAGAACCTTTGTAAGCTCCGTAATCATTACCAGGATTTGTTGGTGCTAATTCTGGCATTTCATATCCTGGAATGTTACAAACCTCTACTTCATTCATATATTGTCCTCCAATCTTTACACTACCTTTACTACCAATAATAGTCATAGAACTTTCTAAGTTCTTATCTACTACAGAAGTAGAATAATTAATAGACCCCATTCCTCCATTTAAGAAGTCAAAAGATACAAATCCTGAATCTTCAAAATCCGTTGTATCTTGGTGAGTGAAATCTGCAAAATTTCCTTTGATATTATCGATGTCACCAAATAACCAATACATAATATCAATAAAGTGTGAGAATTGAGTAAATAAAGTACCTCCATCTAAATCTTGGGTACCTTTCCAACCTCCTTTTTTATAGTAACGTGCATCACGATTCCAGTAGCAATTCAACTGTACCATGAAAATATCACCTAATACTTTTTCTTCTACAATTTTCTTAATCCATTCTGATGGTGGAGAATATCTATTTTGCATTACACAAAACACACTTCTCGACATCTGTAAAGATTTAAAAATCACTTGTTCACATGCCTCTTTGGAAAGACCCATTGGTTTTTCACAAACAACGTGTTTTCTGGCTTCTAATGCTTTTATCGATTGATCAGAATGCAAACCATTCGGTGTACAAACATTAACTACTTCAAACTCTAAGTTTGAAGCTAATAATTCTTCAATTGTTTTAAAAAAAGGAACAGAACTATCTACACCGCATTCTTCTGCAGTTCTTACATCCACCATCGCAACTAATTCTGCCTCTGGATCACGTGTAATCATTTCTGCATGGCGTTTTCCGATATGGCCAGCACCAACTACAGCAAATCTTACTTTTTCGTTCGTAACAATCATTTATTTATTTTTTGAACGTTATTATTCTCTAATTTGTATTCTTCACCACTTTCTGAGCAGGTTGCAATGCCTTGGTTGTTGAACTCTAAGCGTTGCCCAAATTCGCTCATCCACCCTAATTGACGTGCAGGATTGCCAACCATTAATGCATATGGAGCAACTGTTTTTGTTACTACTGCACCAGCACCAATAAATGCAAATTCTCCAATATCATGCCCGCAAACAATAGTAGCATTCGCACCAATGGACGCACCTCGTCTTACGATTGTCTTTAAATATTCATTTTTGCGATTCACTGCACTTCTTGGATTCATCACATTAGTGAAAACCATCGATGGCCCAAGAAAAACATCGTCTTCACAAATCACTCCGGTATAGATAGATACATTATTCTGCACCTTCACATTTTTACCCAAAACAACATCTGGAGACACAACAACATTTTGTCCAATATTACAATTCTCCCCTAATGTGCAATTAGGCATGATGTGAGAAAAATGCCATATCTTAGTACCTTTTCCTATTGTACATCCAGCATCAACTATCGCAGATTCGTGTGCAAAATATTCCATTATTTTACGATATAATTATCAAAGTTATTATGCTCTTTGTGTCTTAATTCTTCTTCCGACAAGCTACAAAAGTAATCATAAGTTAGTTTTAAACCCTCACTTCGTGAAACTTTTGGTTCCCAGCCTAATATCGCTTTTGCTTTCGTAATATCTGGTTGACGTTGTTTTGGGTCATTCACGGGTAAATCGTGGTAAACCACTTTTTGATTTGTATTAGTCAATTTGATAATTTCTTCCGCAAATTGACCTATAGTAATTTCATCTGGGTTACCAATATTTACAGGTTCAGCGTAATCTGAATGTAATAAACGATAGATACCTTCTACTAAATCATCAACGTAACAAAAAGAACGTGTTTGAGAACCATCACCAAATATTGTTAAATCTTCTCCACGTAAAGCTTGACCAATAAATGCAGGTAATACTCGACCATCATTTAAACGCATTCTTGGTCCATAAGTATTAAATATACGAATGATTCGTGTTTCTAACCCGTGATATGTATGGTACGCCATTGTCATCGCTTCTTGAAAACGTTTTGCCTCGTCATAAACACCTCTTGGTCCTACTGGGTTTACATTCCCCCAATATTCTTCTGTTTGTGGATGAACCGTTGGATCTCCATATACCTCAGATGTAGAAGCAATTAAAACACGTGCACCTTTCACTTTCGCAAGGCCTAAACAATTGTGTATTCCTAAAGAACCAACTTTTAAAGTTTGGATTGGAATTTTAAGGTAATCAATCGGGCTTGCAGGTGAAGCAAAATGAAGGATATAATCCAATTCACCAGGAACATGAATAAATTTTGAAACATCGTGATTATAAAATTCAAAATTCTCTAATTTGAATAAATGTTCGATATTTTTCAATCTTCCAGTAATCAAATTATCCATTGCAATTACATGGTAATTTTCTTTAATAAAACGATCACATAAGTGAGAACCTAAAAACCCTGCTGCTCCTGTAATTAATATCCTTTTTCTACTTTCCATATCTCTTATTTTTGAACAATTGAGCGACCAATTGAACTATAGTAAAAACCTCTTTCATTCATCTCGTTTAAATCAAAAAGATTTCTACCGTCAAAAATTACTTTATCATTCAATAAGTTAGCAATTTTATCAAAATCAGGATTTCTGAAAATTCCCCATTCAGTACAAACTACCAAGGCATCTGCATTTTCTAATGCTTCATACTCATTGGATGCATAGGTGATTTTATCACCAATTACACCTTTAACATTAGGCATTGCTTCTGGATCGAATGCTGCAACCGATGCGCCAGCTTGAACCAATGCATCGATAATATATAAAGCAGGAGCCTCGCGTATATCATCCGTATCTGGTTTGAATGCTAATCCCCAAAGCGCGATTTTTTTACCTTTTAAATCACCTCTAAAAAAGTTCGTGATCTTAGGAATAATAACCGTTTTTTGTTCTTCATTTACTTGCATAACAGACTTCAAAATCTCAAAAGAGAAATTATATTCGTTCCCAGATTTCACTAATGCTTGTACATCTTTTGGAAAACAAGAACCTCCATATCCAATTCCAGGGAATAAAAAACGTTTTCCGATACGATCATCGGAACCAATTCCAATTCTTACTTTATCTACATCCGCACCAACTAATTCACAAAAATTAGCGATCTCATTCATAAACGTAATTTTCGTAGCCAAAAATGAATTTGCAGCATATTTGGTCAACTCTGCAGACTTCTCATCCATAAAAATTACTGGATTACCTTGACGAACAAAAGGTTTATATAACTGCTCCATGATTTTTTTAGCACGATCAGACGAAGTACCTATTACTACGCGATCTGGTTTCATGAAATCATCTACAGCAAAACCTTCACGTAAAAATTCCGGATTAGAAACAACATCAAAATCTACCGATGCATTTTTTGCTAATGCAGCATGTACCTTTTCAGCTGTACCAACTGGAACTGTACTTTTATCAACAATTACTTTATAATCTGTAATGATTTTCCCTAATTCATCTGCTACTCCAAGAATATACGATAAATCGGCAGAACCATCTTCCCCTGGAGGAGTTGGTAACGCTAAAAATATAATTTCAGCATCTTTAATTCCTTCTTGTAAATCTGTTGTAAAAACTAAACGATTTGCTTTGATATTTCTTTCAAATAATACATCTAAATGTGGCTCGTATATTGGAATTTCGCCATTACGCATTTTCTCCACTTTAGCGGCATTATTATCCACACAAATTACTTGATTACCTGTTTCTGCGAAACAAGTTCCTGTAACTAAACCTACATATCCGGTTCCAATAACAGCTATTTTTTTCATGCGTTAGTTTGTATGAAATGAATAATGTGTTTTGTAATATATTCTAATTGTTCTTGTTCCATTTCGGTATGTACTGGAAAAGAAAGTACTTGCGTTGTTAACAAATTAGTCACTGGCAAATCTTGATTTTCTTTGCCGAACGATTTAAACATCCCTTGTTTGTGTGCTGGAAGTGGGTAATATATCATGGATGGGATACCATGATCAGACAAATAATGAACTAAAGCTTCACGATCCACACCATTTAACTTTATTGTATATTGATGAAATACGTGCGTTGATTTCGGCTCTCTTGCAGGCACCGTAATTTGTGGTACAGCTGCAAAAGCGTTATCGTAAAATTCAGCAACTTTTTGTCGAGCAGCACAATAATTATCTAATTCACGTAATTTAATTTTCAAAATTGCCGCTTGAATGGTATCTAAACGGGAATTACAACCAACTACTTCATGATGGTATTTAATTACTTGTCCATGATTTGCAATCATTTTCAAATTAGAGGCCAAATGAGCATCGTTGGTATAAATAGCTCCCCCATCTCCATAACAACCTAAGTTTTTTGAAGGGAAGAAGGATGTGCAACCAATATCCCCCATTGTACCAGCTTTCGATACTGAACCATCTTTGTGGGTATATTCCGCTCCAATTGCTTGGGCAGTATCTTCAATTACTGCAACATTATTTTTTCTTGCTATTTCTAAAATTACATCCATATCTGCACATTGTCCATATAAATGAACCGGTACAATTGCTTTCGTTTTTGGAGTAATCGCTTCTTCTATTTTGGAAGGATCAATACAGTAAGTATCTGGAAGAACATCCACAAATACAGGTACTAAATTTAGAAGTGCAATTACTTCTGTTGTCGCTATGTATGTAAACGATGGAGTAATTACCTCATCCCCTGGTTTTAAACCTAATGCCATCAATGCAATTTGTAATGCATCTGTTCCATTAGCACATGGAATAACATGCTTTACGTTCAAATATTTTTCTAAGTCTACACGAAATTGACCAACTTCTGGTCCATTTATAAAGTTTGCATTTTCAATCACATTAATAATCGCAGCGTCTATTTCTGTTTTTATCTTTTGATATTGTGACTGTAAGTCAACCATTTGTATTTTTTTCATCTTACTATACATTTCTGTGGCACAAGCATTAATAGTTAATCACTTGAATAATTTACAAAAGTAATTATTTTGAATTTAATACATTGAAATTTGACGGTTTAAAAATTGGCTAACGCAAAACAGATGATGATATATACTAAAATTCATTTTTCAACGTATATTTGACTTATGCAATTTAGATTAAGCTTATTACTTTTTTTCGTATCTAACTTATTTTTTTCTCAACGAGATGTCAGTACAGAAACGATAGGTACACCTTGGATTGGAATACATTATGGATTAAATTCTCCTACCAACAACTTAGCTGACCGTTTTGGTTTATTCAATGATCTTGGGTTTACTGCTGGCTACAAAACTAATCGAAATTGGTTTTTTGGAGCTGATGCTAATTTTTATTTTGGCAACCAATTAAAAACCGGATCTATCTTCGGAAACATTAGCGATGCTTCGGGGAATGTTACTGACGTCAATGGGGATGTAGGATTAATCTTATTATATTCTCGAGGATACAATGCGAATTTTTCTATTGGAAAAGTATTTCCAATTTTCAACTCAAATCCAAATTCGGGAATTTTCGTTCATGGAGGTGCTGGTTATATGCAATACCATATCCGAATAGAAACAAATAAACAAGTCATCCCTCAAGTTGAATTAGATTACCGTAAGGGTTACGATCGATTAACAGGAGGAATATCTACGCACCAATTTATCGGTTATTCATTTATGTCAAACAATGGCAATGTAAACTTTTATGCAGGATTTTACTTTTTACAAGGATTTACACATAATCAACGCGCTATTTTTTACGATCAATCTAACACCCCCGTACCAACTGGTTTGCGATATGACAACATGTATGGATTTCGTTTTGGTTGGTTAATTCCAATTTACAAAAGTAAACCCAAAGATTTTTACTACAATTAGTATGGCATTTTTGTATTCGACTTCTATCCGATTATATGCATTTTTATTGTGGCTCATTCAAGGGGTACATCCAAAAGCGAAGTCTTGGGTACATGGCAGAAAAAATTATTGGGAAAATTTACCCGAAATAAATTCTTCCAATCTTTACTGGTTTCACTGTGCTTCTTTAGGAGAATTTGACCAAGGAATTCCAGTGATGAACTTACTAAAAGAAAAAGATCCAAGTATTCAAATCCTGGTTACTTTTTTCAGTCCTTCCGGCATGGAGCATTTCCATAAACGTAAACATAACGCAGATTATGTAGTTTATTTACCAATAGATACTCCGAAAAATGCAAAACGATTTTTAAATCAATTTCAACCTAAAAAAGTGTTCTTTATCAAGTATGAATTTTGGTTAAACTACCTATTTGAAGCAAAAAAGAGAAATATTCCTACGTATAGCGTTAGTTGTATTTTACGACCATCGCAAATTTATTTCAAATGGTATGGCGGATATTTCCGAAAAGGTTTGAAATGTTTCACTTCCTATTTTGTTCAAAATCAAGAAACAAAAACATTGCTTGAGCAAATAGGTATTCAACAAGTAAAACTCTCAGGAGATACTCGTTTTGATAAGGTGATTGAAAACAAAAATCTTGTTGAAAAGGATGAGAAAATAGAACTGTTTTTAGCAGGACAAAAGGCAATTATCTTAGGAAGTTCTTGGCCTGTAGAAGAAAATCTATTTCATTCCTATTATCAAAAAGTTTCCGGAAAATCAAAAGTCATTATCGCACCACATGATATTTCAGAAGGTCATCTAGCTTCCATAGAAAAATTGTTTGAAAATCAACTGATACGCTATTCACAAATAAACGAAAGTTGCGATAAAAACATCCTATTAATCGATTGTATCGGAAAATTAGCAAATGCTTATTCCTATGGCAAGATTGCTTTTATTGGAGGAGGGTTTACAGGAAAATTACACAATACCTTAGAACCAGTGGTTTTTGGTTTACCAGTTATTTTTGGTCCGAAGCACAAAAAATTCCCTGAAGCGCAACAATTTATCGAAGCAGGAATAGGTTTCTCCATTGAAAACATAAATGATTTCTCATCAGCGATGAAGTATCTAGAAGATAACTTGACGGATATTCATAATAAATGTGAGCGAGAAATTGATACTTCCAAAGGGGCAGCAGAAAAAATAGTGAAAGAATTAAATTAACTACTTCCCTTTCAAATCCATTGCTTTCAAGGTATTGATCATCAAAGAAGCAATTGTCATAGGCCCCACACCACCAGGTACTGGAGAAATATAAGAACATTTCGGAGCAACCTCATCGAACTTTACATCACCTGCCAATCTCCAACCACTTTTTTTGGATGAATCTTCAATGCGAGATGTTCCAACATCAATCACAACTGCTCCCGGTTTGATCATGTCGGCAGTCACAAATTCTGGTTGACCAAGTGCTGCGATAAGAATATCTGCAGTCAGACAAATGTCACGCAAATTTTGGGTATGTGAATGCGTAAGTGTTACCGTACAATTTCCTGGATTCGTATTTCGTGTTAACATGATACTCAAAGGAGTTCCTACGATATTGGATCTACCAATAATCACGCAATGCTTTCCTTCCGTTACGATGTCATTACGGTGCATCAGTTCCATAATACCTGCAGGAGTAGCTGATAAAAAACCTGGAAGATTTAACACCATATTGCCTACATTAAAAGGATGAAAACCATCGACATCTTTCTTAGGGTCAATCGCTAAGGTAACTTTCATCTCATCGATATGTTCTGGAAGAGGAAGTTGCACTATAAAGCCATCGATACTTGAATCTTCGTTTAGCTGTTGTACTCGTTTCAATAGAGTTTCCTCAGAAACCGAGTCATCATAACGAATCAAGGTGCTTTCAAAACCACATTCTTCACATGCTTTTACT
>CANGOF010000060.1 GCA_947455515.1 Flavobacteriia bacterium | reverse complement strand
TCTTATATTAGTACTAATTATTACGATCATGTCTAGAAAATCCAAACATCATAACTCAAAGTCTAAAACAAAAGATAGTTTAACTTATTCCATCCGTAAACTCTTTGAGAAAAATTTCGGTAAAGAACTTACCCACCAAGAAGTATGCTCCTTTTTAAGTGTACGTGAGAACGAATTGCGCAAACAAGTGTATGATGCGATGCGTTATTTATGCACTTCGAATTTCTTAAAAGAGAAAACACATGGAGTATTTATCTTGAATAAGGAAGTTGTAACCTTGGAAGGGGAATTACAAATTACTGCACGTGGTGCAGGTTTTCTTTTAACTGGAAATAAAGCTACGGATGTATTTATTGCACCTCAGAATTTGGGTCAAGCAATGAATGGAGATTTGGTGCGTGTTATTTTGTCTAAAGATGGAGGAGGTAGACGTGAAGGTGTGGTGATTGAATTATTGCAACGCGAACGTACACAGTTTGTAGGTACGATTGTAATGAAAGAAAAGTTTGCCTACTTGATGCCGGATAATCAAAAATCGGGCGTACAAATTCATTTACCGAAGGAAAAATTAAACGGAGCGAAAGACCAAGATAAAGTGATTGCTAAAATTACTGTTTGGCCAAAGTCTGCCGAATTCCCTTTTGGAGAAGTAATAGAGGTGTTGGGTAAAAAGAATTCGAATAATATTGAAATGATTAGCATTCTTTGTTCGCAAGGAATTGATTATAAATTTCCGCAAGAAGTCATTGAGGCTGCTGAGTTAGTAACGATGGACTTGGATCCAGAAGAAGTTGCCAACCGCAGAGACTTTCGAGGGATTACCACGTTTACGATTGACCCAGTTGATGCAAAAGATTTCGATGATGCGATTTCCATAGAATATTTGGAAAATGATAATATCGAAGTCGGTGTTCATATTGCCGATGTGAGTTATTACGTTCGTGAAGGTTCTGTGTTAGACAAAGAAGCTGCAAAACGCGGTAATTCTGTGTATTTAGTGGATCGAGTGGTTCCAATGTTACCAGAACAAATATCGAATTTAGCGTGTTCTTTACGACCGAATGAAGATAAATTTACCTTTTCGGCAGTATTTGAATTAACGAAAGAGGGAGCTATCGTGAAACAATGGTTTGGAAAGACCGTAATTCATTCCGATCGTCGATTTACCTATGAAGAAGCACAAGAAATTTTAGAAGGTGCAGAAGGAGATTTTAAATCGGAATTACACTTGTTAGATAGTATTGCTAAAATTCACCGTAATTATCGTTTGAATAATGGCGCTTTAAATATTGAATCAGAAGAAGTTCGTTTTAAATTAAACGACGAAGGGAATCCAGAAGGTGTTTTTACGAAAACATCCAAAGATGCGCATAAATTGGTGGAGGAATTCATGTTGATGGCGAACAAACATGTGGCATTGTATATTCATTCCAAAGAAAAAAACAAGGATGTTATTCCTTTTGTCTACCGTTGTCACGACAAACCAGATCCAGCGAAAATTGAGACCTTCAAAATGTTCATCCAAAAATTTGGACACGAAATCAAGATTGGAAAGATCGAAGATGTTGCGAAATCCATCAATAATTTATTTAAAGAAATTGTAGATAGCAATGAATATTCTTTAGTGCAAACTATGGCAATTCGTTCGATGGCAAAAGCAAGCTATGAAACGAATAACATCGGTCACTTTGGATTGGCATTTGACTATTATGCGCATTTTACTTCTCCAATTCGTCGTTATGCCGATTTATTAGTTCACCGAATTTTATTGGAAGAGCTAACGCATCAAAAACACAATTACGGAAAAGAGTTAGGGATGGTTTGTAAACACATTTCTAAGATGGAGCGTAAAGCGGTGGAGGCAGAACGTGAATCGACCAAGTATTTCCAAGCACTGTTCATGAAAGATCATTTAGGAGAAGTGTTTGAAGGAACCGTTTCTGGCGTCTCTGATTTTGGAATGTTTGTGAAGTTAAACGAAACTCATTGTGAAGGGATGATTTCTCTGCAAGATATACCTGGAGATCGATTTGTGTTTGATGCTGAGCATTTTTGCATTGTGGGAACACGTAGCAAGAAACAATACAACTTTGGGGATGCGGTAGAAGTTCAAGTGATCGCAGTAGATACGAGAAAAAGACAGATTACCTTGGAGTTGGTGTAGCAAACAATTCTCGGTCTCTTAAATCCATTTGTTCTAACCATTTTAAGAACGATTCGAAGAACATATCTCCTTTGATTCGATATCCTGTTGCGGTAAAGTGTACTAAATCGTGACGCATTAAACCATAGTTATACCACGTAGTTGATGCGCCCAATTCACCCATAATTCCGTACATATCCCAAACTGCTCCTTCGTATTTTTTAGCAAGTTCACGAATCATTTCACGCTCTCTGGCAACATTGCGGTTCAAGAATTTCTTTTTAAAATGTGCATCGTTCGGCACGGTTAGCAATATAGCGCAGTTTGGATTTACCCGCAATACCAATTTAATCAATGAGTCTAAATTTGCTTTAAATATTTCAGGATGAAAGTTTTCATATAAGACATTTGCGTCATTTGTACCTACTGAAAACGCAAAAAAGTCTGGTGGTAATTCGCGTAATTGTTCTTCAAATAACTTATTACCTAAATGGGTAGGTAAAGAAGCTCCGTTTACACCAATAGTAGTATAGGAAATACCAGGTGCATTATTGGATAATTGAAACCCAAGCAACCTAAATTTGTATTTTTCCTGACATTGTTTGGTAAGGATTAAGTGAAAATTCTCTAAGTTTTTATCGAAGTGAATATCTGTGTAACCCACATTTACGTTGGTTTGTGTACGAATGACAAACGTATCATTTTCTGCAAAAGAGAAAGTATACGGAAAAGCTCCTTTATTATGGTAAACACGAACCCTATCAAAAACTGGCTTAACTCGTGTTTTCTTATAACGAAACTTGATATCGATGATGGAGTCAGATGTTTCCAATACCATCCCTAACAAACCATAGTCTAAAGAATCTGGTCGGTCTTGTGTACTACGGTAGTTTGTCCAATGATTCGGTGAACGAAACCCGTAATTTCTCGGATTGTTTGTTTTAGCTAAGTCGAATGGGAAAATCCAACCTCGTTCTCCTGGTAAACCTTTCCAATTGGTTTGCAGGAGAGTTCTCATTTCGTGGGTATAGACATCCGCTTGAAGGTGAGAGCCTCCGATATGATAGAAGTTCAATTTACGATCTTTAAAACGAACCATTTGCTTGATGTCGTAATAGAGTTTTTCAAAGTTTGGACTCCCTTTTGTGTAAAATTGATAATGATTTCGATCTAAACGAATAAAAGGATAGGTAGCTGCTAAACTCGAGTCAATGATTCCGAAAAACTTACGGTTTTTATACTCGTTTAAATAGACATGATCTTTGACAATTTTTAGTTTTTCTTCGGTGCATCGCTGAAATAAGACCAACATACAAATTCCAAGTACGAAAACTAAGTTACGTCTTAATGGAGGGATTTGTATTTTTGAATTAAACTTCATTAACTATGCTTCAACGAAAATTAAGTAAAAATGTTACGTATTGGATGGATTAATCCAAGCTAAACGTTTTGCAAGAATAAAAAGCATGAAGCCAATGAATATTCCAAAGCAGTTTGCAATAAAATCAAATATACTTGCATTACGATAAGGGATTACTATATGTAAAGACTCACAAAAAGCAGCAAAAAGTAATCCTGCTATGACGAGTCGTAAAGTAGAAACTATAGTATTTGAAAGGTAAGAAAGTAAAATAAATGGAATGAATATGCTACAATGAATGAGGTGATCAGACCTAAACCCAAAATACATTTCGGTTAATTTAATCGTCCCATTTAATGGAATGATTAATAATAGAATGATACAACTAATGTAGCTGTAAAATATTTTTTTATAAATTTCTGTTTTTAAAGTAAACATTACATTTTAGTTAAAACACAAAAGGCTACCAAAATTGATAGCCTTTCCATGCAATCGTATGTATTTTATCCTAAAGAAAAAGCAGAAATGTTTTTTCTTGGATTTAATATCAAAATTGGAATGTTTGCTTCATTAGTCAACAAATATTCTTCAGGATTTGAAATCAAACCAGAAAGTATACTACTTCTGTTCAAATTCATAATCGTAATTAAATCCGCGTCTACAGATTCAGCATGCTTCAATACTTCTTTTTCGAAATTTTTAGGATTTAAGAAAGAGATGTCGTAGCTAATTCCTTTTTCACCTAAGAATTTTTGAGCAAACTTGATATTTACTTTAATTTGAGAACGGAAAATATCGTCTGTTTCATCTGGAATCACCACGTGTACTTTTGAATTAAAATACTGTGCCATGTTAGCAACGTATCCTAATTTTTGTTTAGTTTCTGCATTTAAGTCTAAAGGCACAACGATAGAATCGTAACCAGTTTCCCCAATTTCTTTTTGTTGAACAACAATAAAAGGAACTTCGGAATGCGTGATTACTTTCAATGCATGCGATCCAGTGATTTGTTGCCATCCTTTAACTCCATGCGTACCCATGAAAATTAATTCAGCATGATGTTCTGCTGCGAAGTCACCTATGTCTTCAAATATATTTCCAACTCGAACGGACGGAACTAACTCTACTTCAGAGTTTTTATCTATAATAACTTTTTTTAATTGTGTCTCAGCTGCGTCTATGTCTTTTAATTTCGCAACAACATGCAATAAATAAATGCGCGCATTTACTGTTTTAGCAGTTGCAATTGCATGGTTAAGTGCGTTGTCAGCTACAGGAGTGAAGTCATGAGGTACAACAAATACTTTATGATTCATAAGGTTTGGTATTTAATAAGTTATGTTTTAAAAACTAATGCAAAAGTATACATTTCACACTTAATATAACGTAGTTTTTCGTAAAAGTTGTGTAATTTTTTTAAAAAAGAATAAAATTAACATAAGACCTTAATTTCTTAATTGTTACTTAATATCTAAATCTGTTTTTAGCATGACTTTTGATTCCTTCCCAACAAGGAAAAAATACAGACTATGAAATTTATCGGAAGGTTAGTAAAACAAACCGCAAAATTAGAATATAAAAGAAGCTTAAAAAAAGACTTGTCTTTTGGTTTACAGGTAGATACTTTATTGAAATTAATAAAGATAGCCAAGCGAACTTCTTTAGGTAAATCCTATCATTTTTCTTCAATTTTAAATGAGACTGGAATTATTGAATCCTTTCAAAAAAATGTACCGATTCAACATTACGATGAATTTCACGAAACTTGGTTAAAAAATACAATTGCGGGTAAGAAAAATGTTATTTGGCCTGGTAAAATCAATCACTTCGCTTTGTCTTCAGGCACTACGGGTTCTCCAAGTAAACAAATACCGATTACTAAACAAATGATTAAATCTTTTCAGAAGACTAGTCTAAAACAAATTGTTACACTTTGTCAATTGGATTTACCAACCGAGTTTTTTCAAAAACAAGTGTTAGTCGTTGGAGGATCTTCTAAACTTACCAAGATTCAAAAACGCTTTGAAGGAGATTTAAGTGGAATCCTAAAAAAACACACGAAAAAGATCGCGACTCCTTTTACTAAACCTTCCAAAAAAATCAGTGATATCAAAGATTGGAAATTAAAATTAGAACGAATTGTAGAAGAAGCACCTACGTGGGACATTGGCATTATAGCTGGAATTCCGAGTTGGTGCGTATTAGTGATGGAGGAAATCGTAAAACATTACGAACTTAATTCTATTCATGAAATTTGGCCAAATTTAAAAGTATATATTCATGGAGGAATTTTTATTGAGCCCTACGAAAAACGCTTAGAATATGTATGTAACAAGCCACTTTACCAATTCGACACTTATTTAGCAAGCGAAGGGTATTTTGCGTATCAATTAGACGAAAAAGAAAAAGTAATGCGTTTATTGATTGATAATGGTGTCTTTTTTGAGTTTATTCCTTTTAATTCTCATTATTTCGATCCGAATGGAAATTTAATAGATAAATATAAGGCATATACCCTTCAAGATGTGGAAGAAGGAATTGATTATGCGATGGTGATTACAACAAATGCAGGATTATGGAGGTATCAATTAGGGGATACGATTCGCTTTACCAATGTTGCAAAAAGAGAAATCAAAATTACGGGTAGAACGAAACAATATTTATCCTTAGCAGGAGAACATTTATCTTTAGATAACATTCGTGTTGCATTAACCAAGGTAAGTCAAGAATTGAATATTGTCATTGAAGAATTTACAGTTTTCGCTGAGGAGGAACATTCGAAACACAGTTGGTATATAGGTACAGACAAACAAATAGATGCAAATTTGATTCAGACTTGTTTAGACAAACAATTAGCACTATTGAATGATGATTATAAATCTGCACGTAAAAACACATTAGGAGTACCTGAAATAAATTTGATTTCGAGTGATTTGTTTTATCAATACTTGGGGAGTATTGGGAAATTAGGAGCGCAAAACAAATTTCCAAGAATTATAAGAGGAAATCAAAAAAATAGTTGGTTAGAATTTCTTAAAAACAACTGATTTTCCTCGCTACTCGCCACTTTTTATTAATTTTGTGTTTTTCTATTCGTTATGTCAGATACAAGATACAATTTACGTGGTGTTTCCGCTGGAAAAGAGGACGTTCACAACGCAATCAAAAAGGTTGATAAGGGTTTATTTCCTCAAGCATTTTGCAAAATCGTCCCAGATTCTTTAACTGGAGATGAAGATTATTGTGTAGTTATGCACGCAGATGGAGCAGGTACAAAATCTTCCTTGGCATATATGTATTGGAAAGAGACTGGTGATTTATCTGTTTGGAAAGGAATTGCACAGGATGCATTGATCATGAATATCGATGATTTATTGTGTGTTGGAGCTGTAGATAATATTCTTCTTTCTTCTACGATTGGAAGAAATAAAAACCTGGTAACAGGTGAAGTTATTTCTGCCATTATCAACGGTACGGAAGAATTATTATCGGAATTAAGAAACCAAGGGATTGGTATTAACTCTACTGGTGGGGAAACTGCTGATGTAGGAGATTTAGTAAGAACATTGATTGTGGATTCTACGGTTGTTTGTCGTATGAAACGTTCGGATGTCATTTCGAATCATACTATCCAAGATGGAGATGTGATTGTTGGCTTAGCTTCTTTTGGTCAGGCGACTTACGAAACAAGTTACAACGGTGGAATGGGCAGTAACGGTTTGACTTCCGCTCGTCATGATGTATTCTCGAAAGAGTTAGCAAGTAAATACCCTGAAAGTTATGATCCGTCCGTTCCGGAAGAATTAGTTTATTCTGGAAAGTATTGTTTGACTGATACAATAGAAGGTAGTCCTATTAATGCAGGTCAATTAGTTCTTTCACCAACAAGAACGTATGCACCAATTATAAAGAAAATTTTAGATAAGCATAGAGCAAATATTCATGGAATGGTTCACTGTAGCGGTGGCGCTCAAACGAAGGTGCTTCATTTCGTGGACAACGTACATGTGATTAAAGACAATTTATTTGATGTTCCACCATTGTTTAAAACAATCCAAGAGGAATCGAATACGGAGTGGAAAGAAATGTACAAAGTGTTTAACATGGGTCACCGTATGGAAATTTATGTACCGAAAGAACTTGCTGCAGAAATCATTGCTATCTCTGAGTCTTTTAATGTGCCAGCAAAAATTGTTGGTCGCGTAGAAAAATTCGAGGGCAAAAAATTAACAATCACTTCCGAATTTGGAGAATTCATTTACTAAACATAGATGCAAGATTTATTAAAAAAATTAGAAGCGATTGAATATCGTTTTACTGAAGTTGGAACATTAATTGTCGATCCAGATATCATCTCGGACATGGATCGTTATGTGAAACTGAATAAGGAATACAAAGAATTAGAAGAGGTTGTTACAGCCTACAAAAAATATAAAAACATCATTGATAATCTTCAAAGTTCGAAAGAACTTCTTGCTGCAGAAGAAGATCCTGAAATGCGGGAAATGGCAAAGATGGAAATTGATGAGTTGGAAAACATTCGTCCAAGTTTAGAAGAAGATTTGAAATTGTTGTTAATTCCTAAAGATCCGGAGGACAACAAAAATGCCATCATGGAGTTACGTGCTGGTACAGGTGGAGATGAGGCTTGTATTTTCGTAGAAGATTGTTTCCGTATGTACACACTTTTCTTTAAAGAAATGGGGTGGCATTATGAAATATTGAATTCACAAGAAGGAGGAACAAAAGGAATCAAAGAGATATCATTAGAGATATCTGGAGATGGAATTTATGGTATGTTAAAGTTTGAATCTGGTGTACACCGTGTGCAACGTATTCCTGAAACGGAATCGCAAGGTCGAGTACATACCTCCGCAATAACCGTTGCTATTTTACCGGAAGCGGAAGAAGTCGATTTTGAATTAGACATGGGCGATGTGCGTAAAGATACGTTTAGAGCGTCTGGAGCGGGCGGTCAGCATATCAACAAAACGGAGTCAGCTATTCGTTTAACGCACATACCTACAAATACTGTAGTGGAGTGTCAGGATGGTCGTTCACAACACAAAAACTTAGCAATGGCAATTTCTGTGTTGCGTTCACGTCTTTACCAAAAAGAATTGGATCGTGTGCATGAAGAACGTGCAGCGAAACGTAAAACATTAGTTTCAACAGGAGATAGGTCTGCTAAAATTAGAACTTACAATTATCCTCAAGGACGTATTACTGACCATAGAATTAATAAAACAATATATAACCTTTCCGCTTTTATGAATGGAGATATCAAGGATATGATTGATTCTTTGAAAATGGCAGAGAATGCGGAGCGAATGAGGGGGGAAGCGGAGTAATCCTTCGACTTTGCTTTGAAAGACAAATAAAAAGTAGTTATGAAGTATTTAGTTTTTATTTTGATTTTTTTGTCGATGACCTCGTGTATAGAGATCATTGATGATTTATCTTTTAAAAGCGATGGTTCAGGAACATTTAAATATACCGTCAATTTAAGTGCAAGTAAAGTGAAGGTTAATTCGATTTTAGCACTCGATAGTTTGGATGGGAAGAAGATACCATCTATACAAGAAATTAAGGATAAAATCAGTAAATACAAAGAATTAATTTCGCAAAAAGAAGGTATTTCCAATGTAAAAGTTGAATCCGATTTTACCAATTTTGTACTGAAATTTCAGTGTGATTTCGCATCTATTACTGCTCTTCAAAAAGCAATCAAAGAAATTGCTATTGATGAAAGTAAGACTAAAAAAGAGATAGAAAATAGTTGGTTAACCTGGGAAGGGAATCGTTTAATCCGTTCCGTACCTTCAATTACTGGAGATTTGACTACTCGTTTGAAAAAGGAAGATATTGAGGGGCTTAAAAAAGGAAATTATGTTTCGATTACACGATTTGACCGAACGATTGAAAAATGTGAAAATACAGTAAGCCAAATTTCAGCGAATAAAATGGCAGTGATGGTAAAAATGACTCCGTTTGCATTGATTCAAAACGTACACTTATTGGACAATTCTATTCTGTTGAGTGATAAAAAGCCGTAAATTAGATAATATTTTAAACTATGAAAAATTTTCTCATCCTCTTCCTATGTTTAGTAAGTCTAGTTTCTTTTGGGCAAACTTCAGATGATTTAATTCCAAAGGAAGCAGTTACGGTATTTGGAATTAATAATACTTCCTTATTGAAAAAGATTTCCATGGATTCATTGATACAATATGAATTTATGGAAGAGGTGCAAGCAGAGATGTTTGATGGTTCCGCAGACAATAAAACACTGAAAGATGCAGGTTTCGATTTTAACCAAAAATTACATGTATTCAATGGTAAAACGAATGACTATGAGGTGTCTGGATTCACTTTCGGTATAAGTAATTTGAAGGATTTATTATTAGTTTTTGATGATTTTGAAAAGGTAAAAAGTCCGATAGCAGGAATTGATTATTACAATAGTTATTTCAATCACTTAATTATTAAAGGTAAAGCTGGACTTGTATTACGTGTTGATCCTTCCTACGAAAAAATAAAACTTGTGACAGATTCCATATGGATCAAACGCGGGAATGGTTATTTCTTTGATGATAAAGACAAAAAAGAGGAGGAAGATGGGGATGAGGAAGCAGAAGATCCTTTGAACAAAATCTTAAAAGATGGTGAATTAGAAGCCGATGATTCAGAAGTAAAATTAAATGCAAAAGATGTTATTAATAAAACGTATTGGGAATTAAAAGATAGTGTAACGAATGATTTACAGGTTCGTTATTTAAAGTTGATTCTCCTTGAGATGTTTGAGAAAAACATTCATTTGAAAAATCAAGATGCAAAATTTGCAGGATTATTAACCCATGAATCGGAAGGAATCTTCTACATGGATAATGCACGTAATTTACAGAATGCAAAAGGATTATGGTATTTCCAAACGATGTTTCCGGAACTATTTAAAGATATTAAAACGTTGTATTCAGGTAACGTTGTAGTAGGAGACATTTATTTGAAAGACAATAAAATTGAATTCAAATTTCAAGCAAATTACGGCGAAGAATTAGGTAAGATTTACGAACAATTAAATAGCACAAAATTTGACAAAAACGTTTTGAAATATATCCATGAAGATTGTGCAGGATTCTTTACTTACAACATCAATTTAAAAGAAGGGTACAAACAAGCGTATGATATTATTATTCCAATGTTGAGCAAACAAAAAGATCCGCGAGTTACAAGTAACGTTCTTAAAGCAGAATTGTTGAATGAATTTGTCAATTTAGATGCATTGTTCGATACGTATAGAGGAAGCATGTTTGGTACATTTACTGGTGTTAAAAAAGTAAAAACGAAACGTATCGAGTTTAGTTATGATGAGAAAACCTATGAATACAGTGAAAAAGAAATCATAGGTGAAGAAGAAATGCCGATGTTTACTCTTGGATTTTCAACTGGTCGTGCAGACATTCCAGAAAAAATATTGAATTACATGGGTAAAATGACTACGCGATTTAAAAAGATAGACAACTATTGGAAAATTGAGGATGCGATTTTTAATTCGATTCCTGTATATGTGATTAATCGTAACGGATTATTGGTGATTACAAACGATGAAAGTTTGGCATTAAATCACATAGATGGGTATGGTAAACATGCATTATCTGGTAAAAAAGCAAAAAATGCTAAGAAAAGTAAATTCATGTATTCCTATTTTAATATAGGAGATGTACTTGGTAAAATTCCGAAACAAGTGTTTACTGCTAAACAAAATAAAGTATTGGATTCTATGCGAGGAAAGGAAGGTTATATAGAATTAACCACCCTTGATTCTTCCACTTCCAGTACTAATTTTGAAATTAATTATTATTTCCAAGGAGTTTATACGGATTCTGGTAAATACTTGTTAGACTTAATCAATTCCGCATTTGTACTTGCTAAATAGGCGCAATGATTCGTAAAGTCACTTTTATTTTATTTCTGCTCTCCTTATTGATAGCATTTTTTTATTTCCGTCCTTTATTGACGAATGTTAAGCCTCAGCCTTCTTTGATGGATCGTATGCCTGATGCAGATTTTATAGGAAGATTAAATGTATTAAACATTGCAAAAGAATCTAATGCAATGCTGTATTTTAATAAAATTCCATTTCGAGATCTAATCACACCTGAGTTTTTATTAGCCCAAGGTAAAAGTTATGGATTAGACTTTCAACGTCCATCCTATTTCTTCTCAAATGTCAATGGAGAATGGGGAGCATTAATACATGTTGCTGACTCCAGTAAAATCTACTCTGGTATTGTTCGTCTAAAGAAGAAAATAGATTTACAAGACACAATTGTAGGGCAACAAAAAGTTTTCTCTTTTAAAAAGAAAAGTGCCTATATCACTTATGGGAAGAATTGGATTTTTCTGTATAAAGGGAGAAAGTTATTGAAAAGGATGTATCATGTGATGTATTCTGAAAAAGGAGATATAACAAAGGTTTGGAAGAAATTTTCTACAGAAAAACAATTCCGTTTTGAAAAATTGGTGATTTATTCGAATTACAAAGGACTGCTTGATAAAGGAATTTCCACAGCAATGTTTGCTCACGATACGGATTCCTCATCTCTTAAATTAAAAGTATATTTTAGAAGTAAGATTCCGTTAGCTGTATCCCCTAAAAAAGAAGGAATTGCATTTAAAAACTACTATTATACGGGTAGGTTAATGAATATTCACATGAATGTAGATCGTTTACGTAAATCTAAAAACGACCCTTTTTATAAGATTATGGGAGGGCTAAGTCAGCGAGTAAGTTTTCCGCTCAATTCTTTTTTAAATGCTTGGGAAGGAGACATCTCCTACCATCAAGGAGGGTCAATCACAGTGAAAGAAAAAGTGATTGAATCGGTGTTAGACGAAAACTTCAATGTATCACAAGTCGAAACACTGAAAGAGAAAAAAGTACCTGGTTTTGCGTTATTATTTTCTATTAATAATAACATACACGACTTGTTGTATCAATTATTTGTCAAGGGAATTTTACGCAAAGAAGGAGAACATTTACGTTTCTTATTTTCACCTGCTATAAAGATGAAATTAACGCCAGATGTCGCATATTTTTACTCTTCTGACAATGTCCCAATGACTGAAATGTCTTCTTATAATGGAGGTGTTTGGATGCAGAATTACACCAAATTTGGTTTTCAGTTGGATTCCATGAATCGTAGAGAAGCATTTGGATCGGTTAATATTCCTGTAGAAAGAATAATAAGATATGTAAAAGGAAAATTATAATCCTTCCTTACTCCAAGATCCTTTTATAAAGGATTGGTAGGTAAATCCTCCAACTTCTTGGATTTTTTCAAATTGAAGATAAATTGTACCGTTTAGGTAGCGTAATTCATCTTTTCGAATTTCTGCAATGAAAGGATCGTTTTGTTTGACTTTTAATGCACTTGTATACCCTCCAGTTCCTGGTGTTCCTACCAACATATAGGTATCTTTTCCAGATTGGATGAATCCTTGAAAAGTGGTTGCAAATTCTTTTTCTTGATTCAAAGCACGCATAGCTCGATCAATATTACATACGGTTTTTGGTACTGCGTCAAATTTCGCTTTTTGCAATGCAATTTCGGACACTGCTTTCCTTTCTTTGGATTTTAAACAGATTCCATTAGGAGCATAATAAGAAATTCGTTCCACAAAGTTTGAACTTTCATTCGTTACAAAGACTTCTTTTGTTATAAATACTTTTCCTTTATGCAAGTAAAAGGAGTTACTTCCCATTTTAGAAGCGTTTTTTTCCGTATTATTTTCTACTAATTTTACAATGTTATTTTCATTGTCTAAATGGGCATCCACCTGAATCGTTGTTTTGTCCTCTTTAGAATAATTTAAGGAGCTTGCAAATTGACCATAGGCTAAAACAAATGAATCAATTTCCATCATCTGTTTATCAAATGATTTTTCATCTTTTAATTTGTAAACAATTAACCCCTTTTGAGGAGTTTCTTTTTTTGATTTTTTGGAATTATTCGACCTACAAGCAGTAAGTGTTAGCATCATTGCGAAAATAAATAGGCTTAAATTTTTCATACGAATCTCAAGATAGAAGTGGATACAAAATTAAAAGAAAAAAGGGAACGATGGATTTTACAAATTAAAACGAATTTTTTTGAGATAAATTGTTTTGAAAAATAAGCGAAAGAAAACAATAGTAATATTAGAACCTTATCTTTGTATAAGCTTAACTACGTAATTATCTGTCTGTGCATATAAAAAATTCACCTGAAGAAAATGTGTTCAATCACATCATTAATCCTATTATTCATTCGCTTAAAAATTCAGTGGATTTGGAAAAAAACCTTCCTATTTCTATCCTACAGGAGAATAGTTCCGCTTTTCAAGACCCAATCTTTTGGGAAAATTTCAAAGATCAAATCATTCAAGAGTTTGCTAGTGAAATGATTGAACATAAAAAGGAATTAGAACAAAAAAACAGACAAATTACAGACAGTATAAAATACGCTCAAACCATTCAACAAGCCATTTTAACCTCCCACGAGTATTTTACTTCCGTATTTTCAGATCATTTCGTGTATTACCAACCGAAAGATATTGTTAGTGGAGATTTTTATTGGGCTTTTAAAACAAAAACAAATAAGATTTATTGGTGTACAGCTGATTGTACGGGGCATGGCGTTCCAGGTGCTTTTATGACAATGATTGGAAACTCCTTATTAAATGAGATTATCATTGAAAATGAAGTGGAAGAAACTAACATTATTTTGGATAAATTACGTGAATCTGTAATCAAAACCCTTAATAAATCGGTGGATGTTACCTCTATTGCAGACAGAAATAGCAATGGAATGGATATTGCCTTATGTTGCTGGGATTTAACCACCAATGAATTAACCTTTTCCGGCGCACATAGTTCGGTGATTATAATCCGTAATGGCGAGTTAATTCAATTAAAAGGCGATCGTCAACCAATAGGTTTACATCGTAAAATGGAACCATTCAATGTGATTTCGTTTCCATTAGAACATGGAGATAGGTTATATACTTCCAGCGATGGTTATACGGATCAATTGGGAGGACCGGACTATAAACGTTATTCATTCACGCAATTGAAAACCTTATTATTGGAGATTGCGGGATTACAAATGGTGGAACAAAAAGCAGAATTAGAAAAACACCATTCCGTTTGGAAAGGGGAATTTGATCAAATCGATGATATTGTAGTTGTAGGGGTTTTTGTTAATTAGATTGCTTTTAATTCCCCAGCTACAGGTACTAAATCAAACAATTCTTCCCCAGCATCTTTCATGTCTTCATCGTCAGCAGGATAATACCAAATAATATTTACGTTGGCTCCTTTTTCATTTGCTAGTTCAAAATATTCAAAAATATCTAATAATACTTTGCTGGTAGAGGTGTTAAAATATTCTAAGCAAATATGAAAAGTTGCCTCTTCTTTGAAGGTTGAAAAAAAGTCATTTATCCAAGTGAATATAGGCTGAAAAAATGCAACAGGATTCTCAGGACGTGAATTTCCTCTTAATGCAAATTCTTTTTTTATCGGATCTAAAACAACTTCTGGCGTCATGAAGGTGCCTTCAATAATTAATGCTTTCATTTTCTAAAGATACAAATCTTTGTAATTATGGATTTAAAAATTACACATTTTCATTTTTTTCAAAGGAACTTTACCTAGAATAAATTTATTTGTTAACTTTACCCAATAATTATTGACAAAAACAGCATCATATGAATATTCTAGGAATTGTAACGTTTTTCTTAATCGCTGGTATGGCGTTTTGGGTACTTGTATTTTTATTAGGATTTGTACTTCCTTTCTGGATTACCTTAGGTGTTTTTGACAAAATGCGTCCAAAAAGAGTTTTTGAAGAAGAAGAAACAGAATAGTTTTTTGCTTTTATAGAATTAAAAAAGACCAGTAACTCTGGTCTTTTTTGTTTTATAAAAAATTTATCTAAATGTCTTTTGTCTTATATCAAAAATAATTTAACCTTTAATATTTTCTCCATTTCTATTTGTACTTTCTTTGCTTCTTCTCCTGCTTTTTCAGCAAAATCTAATCCGTTTGAAGCATACAATATTGCACGAGAAGAGTTTACCAATAAACCACAATCTTTGTTCCACCCGTATTGACAAACATCTTCTAAACTTCCTCCTTGCGCACCAACACCAGGAACTAAAAAGAAACTATCTGGAACAATCGCTCGTACTTCACCGATTTGTTCTGCTCGTGTTGCTCCAACGACATACATCATGTTTTCAGGATTTCCCCATGTGCTTGTTTTTCGCAAAACAGATTTAAAGAATTCTTCGCCGTTTTCGTCTTTGATCGTTTGGAAGTCCATAGCGCCTTTGTTGGAGGTCAATGCCAATACAATCGCCCATTTACCTGGAAACTCCAAGAAAGGGGTTACGCTATCTTCTCCCATGTAAGGCGCAATAGTTACAGAATCGAATGGTAAGTATTCAAAAAATGTTTTCGCGTAATAGGTTGAAGTATTACCTATATCACCACGTTTTGCATCAGCGATCGTAAAGATATCTTTCGGAATGTAGTTTAATGTTTTTTCCAAAGATGCCCATCCTTTTTCGCCATATTGTTCGTAGAACGCAATGTTTGGCTTGTAAGCCACACAAAAATCTTTCGTCGCATCAATAATTGCCTTGTTGAACTCAAAAATTGGATCTTCTGTTTCTAGTAAATGTGCCGGAATTTTGTTTAGGTCAGTGTCTAGTCCTACACAAAGGAACGATTTTTTAGTACGTATTTGTTCAATTAATTGGTGACGTGTCATAGAAATGGGCATATATTTGTGGACAAAGATACAAAAGAAAGAAATTTTAGGGCATAAAAAAAGCGAACATTGCTGCTCGCTTTTCTTCATTAAAGTTGCAATTAATATAACTCTTCTTTCAAAGCCGTTCTATAATCTTTAATTTCTTCTCTATTGATTTTATGATCTGCGTTTTTCAAAAGATTCAACAGATATAAAAAGTTGTCTTGGTCTTCAATTTCGATAGGGTATTCGCTACCATCTTCGTCCTCATCGTATTGTGCTTGAACATCAAACGCTTCTTTTTCAGTAAGAAATTCATAAGACAAACGAATTACTTTCGTTACTAATGGATCTGCTTCTTTCAACGCAAATTCACGTAATTCTTTCAGATCTTCAATAAGTCCAGCAGCTTTAATCCCTTCTTTCTCTACTTTTTCGATGATTGCATCTAATTTTTTATTTGCAGCAGCAATTTTCATAAACTGATTTTTTATATGTTCAAATGTAGGACGAAAAATTATCCGACACAAATGTAATCAAATTGAACTATATAGAATCCCTTTTTTTAGCTAATTTATGTACATTTGATATCTATAGAATAAAATGACAGACGTACACTATACCAATTTAGGGCTTATTGACTACAAAGAGGCTTGGGATCTTCAGGAGACATTATTTGCAGAAACGATTGCATTGAAAATTGCACGTCGCAATGGCGAAACAGAGGAAACAACCCAAAATCGCATGTTGTTTTGCGAACATCCTCATGTCTATACCTTAGGGAAAAG
>CANGOF010000059.1 GCA_947455515.1 Flavobacteriia bacterium | reverse complement strand
TCGACACATGGGAAGTGATTTTATCATCAAAGATGGGTTCCGTATGTATCACGGTCAGACTGTTCCTGGATTTCCGGGTCACCCACACCGCGGATTTGAAACGATTACAGTAGTTCGCAAAGGTTTGGTAGATCATGCCGACTCGATGGGCGCAGCTGGTCGCTATGGTGACGGCGATGTACAATGGATGACCGCTGGTAAAGGCGTACAACATTCAGAAATGTTCCCCTTGCTACACAAAGACAAAGAAAATCCGATGGAATTGTTTCAAATTTGGTTGAACTTACCAAAAAAGAATAAAATGGTGGAACCACACTTCAAAATGTTATGGAGCGACACCATTCCTACCCTAAATCATACGGATAATAACGCTAAAACTACCTTAGTCGAAATCATAGCTGGTTCGATTGGTGCTACGAAAGCATCTACTCCACCTCCAAATTCTTGGGCTGCAGATCCAGCAAATGAAGTAGCTGTATGGAACATCAAAATCGAAGCAGGTGGAACTTGGACTCTTCCAAAAACATCACAAGGAATTAACCGTACACTTTATTTTTATGAAGGAGATACACTGACAGTAGCTGAAACTCTTGTCAATCGTTACAATGCAATTGAAGTTGACCCAACTGCCGAACTTACATTACTAGCCGGAAACCTCGAAGCGAGTATTCTTGTATTGCAAGGTCGACCAATCAACGAACCTGTCATTCAATACGGACCATTCGTGATGAACACCAAGGAAGAAATCCAACAAGCATTCAATGATTACCACGAGACACAATTTGGTGGCTGGCCTTGGAAACGTTTGGATCAGGTGCATGATCGAGAAAAAGGAAGATTTACACTACATGCAAATGGAAATTTAGAAGAAAGACATTAAAACATAAATCGTTTAAAATCATGACGAATGTCATTCTTGCATATAGTTTAACATTGTAATTTTGTTGTATAACTTAAACCAATAGAAAATGGAAAAACACGATTTACACCACGAGTTCCCAGCTTTGGAACAAAAAATACATGATTTAAAAGTTTCAGATAATCATTTTAGAAAATTATTTGATTCTTATCATGAGATAAATAATGAAATTCACCGCATTGAAACAGGAGCTGAAAACACATCGGATGAAGTATTAAATCGTTTACGTATTGAACGAGTTACTTTAAAAGATGAATTATATAGCATTTTGACTAAAAACTAATAAATACAAATATCATTGAAGAGACTGATTGAAATAAATGCAGTCTCTTTTTTTGCGTCATAAAAAAAGGCTGATTCAAATGAAACAGCCTTTTGTATAGTATCGATTTAAATTATTCTTCCGTTGGCACTAAGATACGACCACAGTGCTCACAAACGATAATTTTACGTTTTGTTTGGATATCTAATTGACGTTGTGGTGGGATTTTATTAAAACATCCTCCACAAGAATCACGGTCAACTGGAACAACAGCTAAACCGTTTTTAGCATTACCTCTCAAACGAGTGTATGCAATCACTAAACGCTCTTCCACAGCACCTTTTGCTTTTTCAGATTTAGCAAGTAATGCATCTTCGTCTTTTTGTGTTTCAGCAATAATCTCGTCTAATTCTGCTTTTTTAGAAGCTAAATCACCTTTACGTAATTCGAATTTAGAAGTTGCTTCTTCTAAAAGTTCTTTTTTATTTGTAATGGTAAATTTAGACTCTTTAATACGTTTATCATTTAATTTGATTTCCAAATCTTGAAATTCAATTTCTTTTTCTAATGACTCGTATTCACGATTATTACGTACGTTATTTTGTTGCTCTTTGTATTTAGCTATCGCTAATTCAGAGTCTTTAATTGCATTTTTACGATCTGTAGCATCTTGCTCTAAATCCTTAATCTCATCTTGTAATTTAGTTACACGAGTTTCAAGACCTTGTAATTCGTCTTCTAAATCTTGTACTTCTAATGGAAGTTCACCACGAATAGTTCTGATTCTATCTATTTCAGAATCAATTTTTTGTAATTGGTAAAGGGCATTCAATTTGTCTGCCACTGATACTTCTTTTTTACTTGCTGCTGCAGCCATTTTCTAGAAATAATTAATAGGATTTGTATTAACCTTTGTTACATGAATCGCAAAGTTAACAAATTTTTCTGTCAAAACACGATAAATTAAATCAGAAGTAAATTGCTCACTTTCATAATGACCGATATCAGCAATAACTACCTGTCTATCAGCATCAAAAAAATCGTGGTATTTATAATCCCCGGTAATAAAAATATCTGCCTGGTTTTGAATTGCTTTAGATAATAAAAAACTACCTGAACCACCACAAAAAGCAATGGTTTTCACTTCATTCTTCACTAATTCAGTATGACGAATAACACCACATTGGAATGTTTCTTTCAATTGGCTTAAAAAATCATTTATAGCAATCGGATTCTCTAACTCACCAATCATCCCACTTCCTTCTGTTTGATTTTTATTTTGAAGATTAACCACATCATAAGCCACCACCTCATAGGGATGCGCAAGTAACATTTGGTTAATCACCTTTTTAAGATAATGAGAAACCACCAAAAATTCTATTTTAAACTCGTTCTCCTCATTCACCACCCCAACTTCTCCAGAAAAAGGATTAGCTCCTTCTAAAGGCATAAAAGTTCCCTTTCCTTCGGTTGAAAAACTGCAAGAATCATACTGTTCAATTTTACCGCCTCCAGCTTTGAATACAGCCTCTTTTACTAAATCTACATGTGAAGATGGTACAAAAATAGAAAGTTTTACCAATACATCCGAAGTCGGGTCTAAAATTTTAAGATTAGTTAACCCTAAACGTCTACCGATTTCAGCATTTACTCCTTCCATCGAATGGTCTAAATTAGTATGTATTGCATAAATAGCAATCCCTGCACGTATCGCTTTTAGAATAATTCGCTCAACATAATTTTGACCCGTTATTTTTTTAATACCTTTAAAAATTAAAGGATGATGCGCGATAATCAAATTACATTGCATTGCAATTGCCTCTTCTACTACTTTCTCCGTACAATCTAAACAAATCAGTGCTCCACTTACTTCTTCTTGATTATCACCTACTAATAAGCCGCAATTATCAAAAGAAGCTTGACTACTAATTGGAAACTTACTTTCTAAATAGGAAAGAATATCATATATTCGCATATAAAAAAATTAAAAACGATTGTTTTACAAAGATAACCATTTGAAACAACAAGATTACCTATGAATTTTCAACTTTTAAAAAAACGAATCAGTCTGATACTTATCATTCTTTTCTCTTCTTTTCACTCCTTTTCACAAGTACCAATTAATACGGATGGATTAAAAGATTTTCAATTAAAACGTTTTGCTCAAAACGCACAACGTAAAGGGGATATTTATTCTGCAATTGTTTATTTTGAGGCTTACCTAAAAAACAATACAAATTCCTATGGGGATTGGTATGAAATTGCAAACTTATACCGTAGAGCAAGGGATTATCAAAAATCGGAAAAAGCATATAAAACAGTTATTGATAATGCAATAACTAAATTTCCAGACGCTCAATTTTATTATGCTCGAATGTTAAAGGCGAATGGTAATTACGAAGCTGCAAAAACAGAGTATACAAAATTTACTACAAGTAAAAACAACGCAGACATCGAGAATATCAAGCAATTAAAAAAGTTAGCAAAAGCAGAAATTTTAGGATGTGATACCGCAATAGAATTATCTAAAGGAAAATACAGTGCAGTAGTCACCCATTTAGATGAAACCATTAATAAAGCCCATGTAGAATCTTCTCCATTTTTATTAGACTCAAATACTCTAATATACACCTCATTAAACGAAGAAAATTTAGAGTTGTATGACCCAGAAAAAAAAGATTCTATACCAGTTAGAAAACTATATGTAGCAAAAAAAGAAGAGAAACAATGGAAAGGCGGCTCACTATTCAAAGGTCCTTTCAATGAAAAAAATGTTAATGTTGGTAATGGTACTTTATCACCCGATGGAAAACGTTTTTACTTCTCAAAATGTAAACCAAATTTTGAAGGTAAAATGATTTGTCGCATTTTCGTAAGTACGAAAGAAAAAGAAAAATGGTCTGAACCAAAAGATTTGGGTGACATTGTAAACAGTGAAGAATTCACATCTACCATGCCAACAGTAGGGATTGACAGTAAAAAAAATCAAGAAGTTATTTATTTTGTATCCGATCGTACACAAGGAGGTAAAGGAGGATTAGACCTTTGGTACACCTCTTATGATGCTAAGAAAAAAGTATACAAAGAACCGAAAAATTTAGGTGGAACAATCAATACTGTCGGTGATGAAATGACACCAACGTACGACAATGAAAATAAGACATTATATTTTAGCTCAGACGGATTTGCTGGATTAGGAGAATTAGACATTTTTCAAAGTATAGGTGAGATAAAATCCTGGAGTGTTCCAGAAAACATTGGAGCACCTTTTAATTCAAGTGCGGATGATATTTACTATATCAAAAGTAAAAACACAAAAGAAAAATCTGGATTTTTTGTATCTAACAGAAAAGGCGGTGTAAGTTTAATGAATGAAACTTGTTGTGATGATATTTATGAATATAGTGACCCGCAGTATTTGAATATTTTCATTGCAGGGAAAATTATAGAAGTTACAAGTGATAGTTTAGAGAAGTTTGTCGCACCCGTAGTTAAGGCTCCTGTCTCTTTATTTAAAGTAAACAAAGACTCAACGGAGTCCCTCTTAAAAACAACAATTACTAACGAAAAAGGAGAATATTCCTTTCAAGTGGAACAAGGGAAAACTTATAAGGTATTAGCAGAAGCTCAAGGATTTTTAAATAAGAAAATGGAAGTTTCTACAGAAACTGTAACAAAATCAGACACTTTAATAACAAATATTGGTATTAAACAAACTCCTAAGGGATCTATTGTAATTAGTAATATCTATTATGAAACTGCCAAAGCAGACTTAAGACCAGAATCACGAGCAAGTTTGGATAAAGAATTAGTTGATTTATTAAAGGATAATCCTAAATTAATCATAGAGATTAGTTCCCATACGGATGACGTAGGTACAAACGAATACAACCAAAAACTATCTCAAGCGCGTGCAGAAAGTGTTGTAAATTACTTAATTGGACATGGAATTGATAAAAGTCGTTTGATAGCTAAAGGTTATGGTGAAGGGAAGCCAATTGCACCAAATACTACACCAGAAGGAAGACAGAAAAATCGTCGTACGGAATTCAAGATTATTGGATACGTGAAGAATGTAGAAGTTAGTTATGAAGAGTGAGAAAACCAGCAGTAAATTGGATAGTAATGAAATTGTTGTCACTCCTTAATTTTTAAAATCTGTTTAGCAGCTTCTTTCGCTTCTAAGGTCCATCCTTCATTGGTTAAAATTTCTTTTAATTTTTCCTCTGAGTCATCTTTGTGAATTCGAATCAATTGCTCAACTTTCTCTTCAAATTTGATTTGCTGGACTTCTTTTGTTAACGATTTACCATACACCCAACGATGAAACGGTATTTTGTCAAATACCCATTGCACGGAATAAAACGGAATAAACACGATACTCGAATCTTGAAAACTATCATAAAATCCGAAGAATAATTGCCCATCGTTACGATACCCTAACTTACTCCAATGATAATAAAACCCTAAGGTTTCAATCAACGATAATTGAAAAATTAACATCATCCAAAAATAAACAGGAACACTCCTTTTTTCTTTGTAAAGGGCATTTAAAACAAGGGAAATAACCAATAAACAAACCAACAAAACTTCAACTTTATACGCTAACGCTTGATTAGATTGCGGATTAAAAAACAAGGAAACAACCATCTCATAAGGTGAACATAAAATCAACCCGAATATAAGCGGAATGATAATCGTAAAGGAAGTAACATACGTAACAACACAAATTATGAATCCTTGAACTATAGGATATTTCTGCATCAACACATACAATCCCTTCATCACTTATCCTTCGAATTTATATCCATTAAAATCTTACCGTCTTTTTTATCGTATACCGTCAAGTTTGAATACTCCCCTTTTTCAATCATTGAAACAAAGCATTTATCGACTTTCACAGGACAATAATTTTCAAAAGAAATCATTTCCAATTCTTTGTATGTACACAAGTTCTTGGGTAATTCTTTGAATGAACAACTGTAACTAAACTCGTTAATTTTCGGCATGTTTAGAATTGGAAATACTGTCAAGCGTGGAGCATCCAAATCTATCAAACTTAATGCAGGATAAGACGTTTCTGATTTCCAACTTACTAAATAAGCAGCATCTATTTCTAAAATTTCCAAGCGAGACAATAGAGACTTAGAGATATCAAACGATTTTAATTCCGTAGCATGTATTTGTAAAAACTCTAGGCTTTTGATAATTGGTAAATTCAATGTTGTCCCTATATAATTTTCAATCACTAAAAAAAACAAGGAATCAAACTTCACTCTTCCAAGTACATCTAGAACTTCTTGTGAGGAAGTCATCAGTTTCACCTCGCGTAATTGCGGGTTGTTTTTCAAGGAAATTTCAATGTTTTTCACCGAATTCCCTGCATCAATAATCAAAGCGTGTATGGAATCATTTTTCGGAATGACCTCATCGTCGTCCATCACCTCAAACTCAAAATCTTCGTTGTAAGGGGCTAGGTCTTGGGAGAAGAAGCTTTGGAAAACTAAGAATGAAATTAAAAGTACAACTATCTTCATCGAACCACTTTAAATAGGTTCTAAATTAAAATTAATCTTCCAACTTTTAAAATTAAATTACTTTTCGAGTAGGTGATTACAAATTTATGATTTAGCAATAGTTTAAAAATTATTTACTATAAATAAACAATTTTATCAAAAATCATTTACTAATAATAAACAATTTAAATATAAATCATTTATTATAAATAAACAATTTAAACAAATATTATATATCATAAATAAATGATTTGTATATTTACATGATAAATAACATGGTGATGACTAAAGAATTAATCAAGCAAATACTAGTAGATCAACGAAAAAATGTTTTTGTAAAGAAAAACCAAATCACGCGTGATCGTTACAAAGACGTAATCGACAAACTTCATTTACCACACGTACAAATTCTGACTGGTCTTCGAAGAAGCGGGAAGTCGACCTTGATGAAGCAAATCATTCAAGATCACTTTACGAAAGGTGATTTTTATTATATCAATTTTGAGGACGAGCGTTTCATCGATTTTCCTGTACAGCAATTTTATTTGTTACACGAATCACTCATCGAACTATATGGTGATCAATCTATCTTTTTTCTAGACGAGGTTCAAAACATACCGGGATTCGAATCGTTTATACGAAGATTAACCGATGAGGGAAAGAAATTTGTGATAACAGGTTCAAACGCCAATTTATTGAGTAGTGAAATCGCTACTAAATTAACAGGAAGGCATCTAAATACGTTCATATCTCCATTTTCATTTTCTGAATTTTTGCACTATAAAAAAGTGACACTCACTCCTACCTCTTTCTACGACACGAATTCAAAAATAAAAATAGTAAAACTCTTTGATGAATATTTAGTTCATGGAGGAATGCCAGAATACACCTTATTTAGAGAACCTGAAATCCTGACTCGTACCTACGAAGACATTGTACTAAAAGACATTGTCGTTCGTTATAACATAGAGAATAACATCAGTTTACGTGAGTTGTATCGATTTATCATCACCAATGTAGGACAATTATTCAGTTATAATTCCCTCACTAAATCATCCTTGTATGCAAGCACAATAAGTGTTCAAAACTATGTCTCGTATTTGGAAAACACTTATTTTATCAAAACAATCAGCAAATATGATTACAGTGTAAAAAAGCAACATATATCAGAAAAAAAAGCATACGTCATCGACAATGGTTTTATACGCTATATTTCTATGAAATTCTCCCCAAACAACGGTTGGCTGTTAGAAAACCTCGTGTTTAACACCTTGAATCAACGGGGAAGTGTATTCTATTATAAAAACAAAAAAGAATGTGATTTTATCTTGGAAATCGACAGTCAACTTACCGAAGCCGTGCAAGTATGTTTTAGTTTAAACGACGAAAACAAAGTCCGTGAATGTGAGGGATTACTTGCTGCCATGCAAGAATTTTCTGTTCCAAAAGGATATATTATCACGAATAGTCAGGAAGAAACGATCGAATACAAAGGGCAACACATTGAACTGGTTCCAGCTTGGAAATGGATCTTGAAGTGATTTTTCAAAATTTCAAAAAAAAAATGGGATGTTATTTGCTAACACCCCATTTTTTATGCTAAAGAAACCTTATTCTTTATTCAATAATTCTCATACATCTAATAGCTGAAACTGCATTACTACTTAATCTTTTTTCCAATTTTAAAATATCACCATTTAATTGAACAGCAATCAAACCTTGTGATGTTTCATCTGTTGTAAACCAAGGTGTGATATCACCTAAAGGTGAAGCATAATCAGTAAATGCAATGTGCATTCCAGATGAATTTCCAAAGTATGCATTTTTAACTAATGTGTCAAATTCTGCTTGTGTTGGAACTTTATAACCAGTTGGGCAAATATTCTTTTTAGCAGCTGAAACAT
This sequence comes from Flavobacteriia bacterium, assembly GCA_947455515.1. GTDB lineage: Bacteria > Bacteroidota > Bacteroidia > Flavobacteriales_D > Crocinitomicaceae > CANHVK01. Next base: position 9,346 of record CANGOF010000059.1, on the reverse strand, counting down.
TGTATAATAAACCACCAGTTCCAACAAAAAAATCCATTACTGTTGTTGATAAATTTTTAGTAGTTTCATCATTATTATAAAATGTATATATCGGTGTTTTACAATCACCACCAGCTCCTATTGCTGAATTGTTTTTATAAAAAGTATTTTTTTCAATAGGAGTACCATCATTTAATCGTGTAGTTTTTAAATTTTCAGCAAACCACTCTTGTTTACCAATTTTAATAAGAACATAAGAATTCCCATCAATATCATAAGCTTTAGCTCTAGTGTCAACCACTGTATTAGTTGTGTCAATTACTTTTGTAGTGTCAACTACTGTTTTTGTTGTATCCGTTACGGTTGGTGTAACTGTGACTGTAGGTTTTGGTGATTCTTTTTTACATGCAAACAAACTGATGGTTAGGATTGCTATTGGGAGGATGATTTTTTTCATGGGTTTTAGTTTTTAGGATTTAGTTTATAGCTTTTAGCTTTTAGAAATTAGTTTTTAGACTTATTCGATGTGTGGTATGTTGTTGTTTTTTGAGATAAAAATCACCCACCTCAATCCTCACTGCACTAACGTTTGTTCTTCGAAAGTATTACTTTCTCTTCTCAAGGGAGGGAGCTCGCGGAAATTAAATTCTCTGGTTTGTTGGTAGATTTTAATTCTTTGATTGGGAATTTCAATCAAATTATTTTTGTTTGAAACGATATCAATAATTTCTATTTTATCTTCTGGAGAAATAGCCATACCTAAAATGATATGATCAATTTTAACTTTTATAAACAAATTATTAGTAATTACTCTCCATTCTTTCTCATATTTCCATGGAGTAGTCTTATAGCATAAAATTTGATTTGCACTTAAAACATTTATATCGTCAAAAAAAGGAATTTGATTTCCATAGGTAACTTTTATTAAATCTTTTTTAGCAAAAAAAGATCTGACACCAATCGCAATCCCTTTATTACCATTTGCATAATGCCCCCATAATAAAGGATTATTATTAGATTTAGATAACGAACAAATTCTTAATTCTTTTTTGTCTTTCTTTAATTGATCAATTAACGTTCGTTCTTGATTTTCATTTATCCTATAAAAGCCTTCCATTGGGTCATTTAAACTTTTATAATCCGAACCATACATTTCAGATTTTTGCAAAATTTCAAAAGTTCTTTCATTTTGAAGTTCTATAGAACTTCCCAAAACCCTATACTTATAAAGTATTTTAGGTGGATTATATAACTCAAGAATCTCACTTTTTGTAAGTTTATTACCCATTTCAATATTTTTCAATCATTTAACTATCTACAAATCAACATAAAACACAAAACATAATCAAATCGATTTTAGCATATCTCATGTGATTTTCATATATTTCGTATATTTATCACATAAAATAGAAAAACATGACCACTGGAGAACGCGTAAGGTATTACAGAGAGCAACGTAAATTGTCACAAGAATTTATTAGCACCCAATTAGGTCTAAATCAGTCACAATACAGCAGAAGAGAAAGCGGTGCAATGAAATTCAACACCGAAGAAATCATTCAGTTAGCAAAAGTATTGGAATTAGAAATTACGGATTTATTAAGCGAGGCACCAGTATTCAATAACACCAACCAACAAGGTGGTAGTTTTGGTCAATATGTTTATCACTCTGAAGAACTTATCAAACAATTTGAAAAACGCATCGAAGATAAGGATGCAGTCATTGCTTTACTTACGAAACAAATAGAGGTACTACAAGGATTGGTTACGAAGTAATATACATTAATATGTAAAACAGTTTTTCTTCGGCTGTTTTACAAGCTACTAATATCTCTAAATGTATAGACCATGATAATTGTGTCAACACTGTCGACACAATTGATTTTTCTAACATTTTTAATTAAGGTAACTCTGTCCGGAAAATGCTAATTGATCAAAATTCATTTCACAAACATTTTAAATTCTTCAAATCATTGTTACATTTTCACATTAAAAAATTGATACATTAGAATATCTTCCCAGGATTCAAAATCCCTTTCGGGTCAAATACATTTTTGATCGAACGCATTAAATTCAACTGAACCTCTGAAAACGCTAAAGGCATATATTGTTTTTGAACTAAGCCTATACCGTGTTCTCCAGAGATAGTTCCTCCCAAGGCAAGGACTTCGATGAATAACTCTGAAATCGCTTTGGAAAGTTCATTGTCCCAAAAATCATCGGATAAATCGCCTTTGATAATGTTCACATGCAAATTACCATCCCCCGCGTGACCATAACACACCGACTTGAAACCATAGTGATTTCCAATGCGTTTTACCGCCGATAATAATTTCGGTAATTCATAACGCGGAACAACCGTATCTTCTTCTTTGTAGATAGAGTGTGATTTCACAGCCTCCCCTACTTTTCTGCGTAGTTTCCACAACTGGTCTTTTTGCGCTTGACTCTCCGCGAATAGTATTTCATCCGTTTCGAAGTTCTCCAATACCTTTGAAATTTCCTCACAAGAAACCATTAAGGCATCCAAGTCGAAGCCATCAACTTCTATCAATAAATGTGCAGCGTGATTGTCTTTCACCTCCACTACCGACTCCGTTTCGTATTGCATCGTCCATAAGAGTGCATCTCGCTCCATGAATTCCAAGCCACTTGGCGTGATTCCCGCTCTAAAAATTGCGGCAACAGCTTCACAGGCTTTTTCTGCATCGTAAAATGGCACCAACATCAACAAATCTTCCGTAGGATGAGGAATCAAACGCAACACAATTTTCGTAATAACTCCTAACGTCCCTTCACTACCCACCAACAACTGCGTTAGGTTATACCCCGTTGCATTTTTCAATACATTCGCACCCGTCCAAATGACATCTCCAGTTGGAAGTACCACTTCTAAATTCAATACGTAATCTTTGGTTACGCCATATTTCACCGCTTTGGGTCCACCTGAATTTTCGGATACATTCCCACCAATAAAGCAACTTCCTTTACTCGCAGGATCAGGAGGATAAAACAAACCAACTTCACGAACAGCATCTTGTAATACTTGCGTGATGACTCCAGGTTCAACCGTTACTTGGTGATTTTTCTCGTCGATTTCAATGATTTTATTGAAACGTTCCATGGATAGCGCTACTCCCCCTTTTATTGGCAACGCACCACCACTCAATCCCGTACGCGCTCCAGATGGTGTTACAGGAATTGTATGTTCATGGCAATATGCAACTATTTTCGCTACTTCTTCCGTTGTTTCAGGTCGTACCAACACCTCTGGTAAAAACACCAAATCTTCGGTCTGATCGTGTCCATATTCGGCTAACAACTCCGCTTTTGTTGTACATCTTTCTCCTACGATGGAAGTGAAAAATGCGATATCTTCTGATGTGATTTTGTTGTAATTCATGTTTTTAATATTTTATTTTACCATTTAGAAATTAAGAAGATAAGGCTTGAGAGATAGTCGGCTTTGCCGAGGTTGAGGGAATTAAGATATTGCGAAAAACTTAATCAAATCTACTCACTTCCTCCAACTCAATTTCTAAATTTCTTAATGGTTAGTTGTAATTTAGTTGTAATTCATGTTTTTAATATTTTTTTTTCACCATTGAGAAATTAAGAAGATAAGGTTTGAGAGATAGTCGGCTTTGCCGAGATGGAGGGAATTAAGACATTGCGAAAAACTTATTGCGACTTAATCCTATCTATTCACTTCCTCCAACTAAATTTCTTAATGGTTAATCGTCACTCGTCACTAAGTTTACGCTGAGCCTAGTTCACATTGAGCTTGCCGAAAGGAAGGGTCACTCAACTCTTCCTCGTCATGTACTTCAAACTCCTCGGATCATAAAAAAAGCGGTACACTAAACCTCCTGCTTTTTCAATCTCTGGATTGTAAGTATACACGTCAGGGATGGCTGGTGAATAATTTTTAATCTTCCCGGTGTAAATCAAAATGTCTTTAAACAAACTCATCGAACCTTTTTCGTAGGTAATGAAATTCGCTTCAGGATAAGCAGTTCCAACGTTGTCGAACAATTTCCACTGGAACATGATTTGGATGTTTCCATTGGCAATAAGGTAATAATTTCTAAACGCAGAATTTCGAATGCGGTATTCGATGGTAATATCCTTGTATACTTCCGACTGAATGTTCTCAAAAATCACTTTCAACGGTGCTTTAGGACTGGATGGAACCTTTACCGGATTAGAGAATTTCTTCAATTTTCCATCGTAATAAATAAAGTAATTGTAGTTACCGATGTATCCCATTTCTGCATTTTTCGCAGGATTTGCAGAACGACTCGCTTCCTCCAATGCAAAATTATAACGATTCACGGTAATAATCGCATCTTCTTCGTTGTCTGGATTTAAAAACGCTTTGTGTACCTCATAGGTGTATTTCTCATTGCGCGGAATGGACAAACGACCTTCTACTTCACGTACCACTTGTTGCTCAAACGGCAACACCACTTCTTTTTCTTTCTTTTTAAAAAATTCATCCGTCACCTTTTCCTCTTCTTTTTGTTCCGAACACGAACTCAAAAACAAGGCAGTAACTCCAAATATTAGGACAGACAATCGCTTCATACGTATGATTTTAAAACAAAGATAAGGATAAAAATAGGATGTGATTTCTTTGGAAGTATAGGAAAATAATTAATAAATTTACGAATCAACAGTAATCAAAATGGGAAATACAAAAAACAAGAATCAAACTACTTCAACAATAATAGTTCATTCAAATGAAATTAACAGTAAGTTAAACGCTTATCTAACTTCAAAAAAAATTCTCACTATGAAAGAGTTAGATCAAAATAGATTAAGAGCTTACGAACCAATTTTTAAATAGATTTTAGTGTATTATCCACTACATTTAAATTTTTCAAAAGTCTTAGACCAAAACGACCCCATCAATATAGAACTTTATAATGGTGTAGTTAAAATAGATCAATACAAGGTTAAAATACGACTTAGATTAATTTATTTGATAGAAATTCATTATTATGAAAGATTCGCATTTATTAAATTTTACCCTAAAATTTTAGAGAATTCAGAAAATAAATATAAACAAGTTGGAATTGGATTAAAGATTGGAGAAATTAGAAGGTTAATTAGGACTTGTAGCAATTTAATTAAATCACTATTAATCCAAAATTCAAATTATAACTTTGCCTTTTTTGGTCAAGTATATGATAAGGATAATGTCAAAAAAAGATTAATCTCAAGAAGATTTGAATTATATAAAAAACAAGTTACCTCCGACTTTTATTCAGAAAAAATAAAACATTTAGAATTTGAAATGATGAATTTTTACACCGTTTCTTTAAAGACTGAAATTGAATTTAATGATGATATTACTTCATTTATTGAATATGTTAAATTTCATCAAGATAAATTCCAAGCGTTAATGACAAAAAATGCATGGGAATCATTAATGAATACCAATTAAACTGAAACAAATCTCATATGAATATGCGATGGTTTGGATACGATTCATTGGTACGCACAAAGAATATGATAAGATTAACGCATCAACTATTTAATTATGAATATTAAACCAATTAAAACAGAACAAGATTACCAAGAAGCGCTTGATCGTTTAGAGGTGATATTTGATGCTAAAAAAGGTTCGCCTGAAGGAGATGAATTGGAAATTTTAGGTCTACTAATTGAAAAATATGAAAGTATTCATTTTCCTATTGACCTACCCGATCCAATTGAAGCAATCAAATTTCGTATGGAACAAATGGGGTACACTCAATCCGATTTGGTAAAAATCATTGGTTTAAAAAGTCGTGTAAGTGAAATTTTAAATAAAAAAAGAAAATTGACACTTGAGATGATTCGAAAAATACACCTAGCCTTAAATATTCCAACTGAAATTTTAGTGCAAGCGTATTAATATCATGCTCTACGAAAAACAACCCTTTTACAAAATTCCGCGCGATCTCTGTCTGATAAAATACCGTAACCTACCGTTGCGTGAGTATGACAAAGGTTTAGACGAAGATTTGTGTTGCTTTCCAACTACTGCTGGTTTGTATTGGCTCAAACACGAAGGAACACAAAAAAAATTCATTGGTGATTTAGTTTCCTTTTTTAACATACTAAAACTGGAAACATTTGTTTTTATGTGTGATGAAAACAAACCTTGGATTTCCAAGTTTACATCCAAACGCACAGATAGTAAGGCATTAACAAAAGCTCTTGATTACTTTAAAGCGGGGAAAGTAAGAACCAAATTTAACGGAGGACTTTTGGTTCACACCTTCGAATTTACTGAATTTTTAACCCATTTTTTCATGCTAGTTCGTTGTGATGGCGGATTCTCTTATTATCATTTCATAGATGACAAAAATGATTTTGTGTTCAGTTTACTTTATTCTGGAGAACTCAACGTGATGACCTTGAATAAAAAAGCAGATAAACGTTTACATTCACTACTTTCCGACTCAAATTTTTCAGATACCGGGAGAGAATATTCCGATCGTATTGGATAGTTCAGATTAGCTATGAAGAGTTCAATGGCAATTTAGAAAAGTGTATGCTTGGTTTTACCACATACTCAAAATGACCTTCTTTAATTGCTAGTATAGAGAATAATACTTATTTTTAGTAGCGTATAACTATTATCTATAAAGTGGATTCAAATAACATTATAATTAAATTCCTTAAGTCCTTAAGAAAATGGTTTGTTAAAACTAAAGTCATTGAAAATATTTATATTCAAAATGATTATGAGATAACAGAATATTTTAGATATGAAAATAATATACTTACTAATAAAGCAGTATCTGTTAAACAAATAAGTACACATAAAAATATTTGTTTTAGAAATTTCGAATCATTGAATGGAGTGTTATCTCCAAAATACACTGAAAAGTCCTTTTACCTGCCAGACGGTAAGTTGAAATACTTTTTTGATTATGACTCTGAAGGAAATGCTGAGATTATTTATGATGAAGAATTTGAAGAGAAAATTTATAGTATTCATATCGGAATAGATCCAAACGAAGAGTTTACTTGGGAAGGTTTTGAGTATTATAGACATATTGAACCAACTATTCCAAAACAAAATTAATAATACATTTCATGGAAATAAAACATAAAAATATTTTAAATCAATCAATTACAGAACAACAAGTATCTAAACTTTCTGATTTCTCTAAATTATTTTATGAGAATAACGAATTAAAAAAAATCGAATATTATTATGGGGGAAATTTTTCTTACGGTGAGTATTTTCTCTCTACAAATGAAAATCTAATAACTCTTTTAGAAAGTCTTGACCAAAAAACACGTTGGTCAATTTTTTCAAATAAACAAATTGTAAATAGTTATGAAATTTGGGAAGCTAGAATTTATAATGATAATAATGATTCTAATAGTTTATTTACAAAAAATGTATTCGGAACTGACGGGAGATTAATTACTACTCAAGAATACAGTTCTAATATTCAAAACCCATTAAATTCAATCAAAACTTATTACTTAGGTGGTCTAGATATTATTGAAAATGATGAAGTTATTGGTGTATTTGATTACGATACATCAATAACATTTTATTTTAATGAGAATGGTGAAATTGAAAGCATTGATCCAAGTACATCTGACGGAATAGATGATACTTATCAATCATTATCTAGATTTTTAGAATTAGAAAGTGGAGGACCTTTATTACATCATATGACTCCAGAAATACTGGCTTATTATACAAATAGAGAACCTTTAGTTCCTAATTTTTAACATTATGGCTAAAAAATTAGCTGAATTCAAGCTACAAATGCAACTTTTGGGTTAAACAATAATTTTTCCATTACAAATATAGGTGTTTCGTAGTTATATCTCTTTCTAGGTCTGTTATTTAATTTATCTTGTATCCTTTTTATATCTTCATCTGTGTAATCATCAAAATTGCTTTTTTTAGGTATATATTGCCTTATTAATCCATTCAAATTTTCATTAGAACCGCGTTCCCATGGACTGTAAGGGTTTGCAAAGAAAAAATCGCAATATTCATCTGTTATATACTGATGTCCAGCAAATTCTTTTCCATTATCACCTGTAATTGATTTCAGATATGGTCTTATTTCGTCTAATATTTCAGCTAATTTTTCCTTAACGATTTCAGCGTCTTTTGATTCTACTTTTTTCATCCATAGCATACCACTTGCTCTTTCATTTAATGTGATTATTGCTCCTTTGTGATCTTTTCCTATGATTGTATCAACTTCAAAATGACCAAACACTTCTCTTTTCTCGGCTTCTTTTGGGCGATTTTCAATACCAACTCTCCCTACTATTTTACCTCTAGAGTCATTAATGTTACCCCGTTTTCGATATCGCCTACCTTTACGTCTAAGATGTTTATGGAGATTCCCTTTCCGTTTTTTATCATCCCAAATCAAACTGTAAATTGTTTCATGTGATACTGTTTCTTCGTTATTCTTTTTCAAAAAACCAACAACCTGTTCTGGACTGTAATCTGCTCGTATTAAAGAAAATACTCTTTTTTTGATTTCGGGTGTAGCCCTTGCCTTCTTAGGTTTTGTAACTAATCTATTCTGATATTTTTTTTGGGCTAAAAGTGCTTTATACTCTCCACTCCGCCTATCACAATTGCGTTTTATTTCTCTATAAATTACACTCTTATCTACCGAAAGTGTTGATGCTATTTCAGCTTTTGATTTATTTGTTTTCAATAATACCTCTATTGTGTATCTTTGTTCATAAGAAAGGTGGGACATTACAACTTTATTTTTGGCGATTTAACGGGGTAAAATAACTCCTTTCCTAGAAACAGAAAGAGAAATTTTAGAATTTCTCTTCTGTTTTGAAGTTTTTAACCCCATTAAAGCTAAAAGTTGCATTTGTTACTTGAACTTAAGTTAGATAAAATCGTAATCATCGATTTAGAAGCAACGTGTTGGAATGGTCCAACACCAGAAGGAATGGTAAACGAAATCATTGAAATTGGTGTGTGTTTACTCGATGTGCACACAGGAAAAATCACAGATAACCGTGGTATCATTGTTAAACCTGAACGTTCGGTTGTCAGTGAATTTTGTACGGAACTAACGACCATAACACCTGAATTGGTAGAAAAGGAAGGAATAAGCTTACAAGCAGCGTTTCAGATTTTAAAGAAAGAGTACGAGACTCCATCACGAGCATGGGCAAGTTTCGGTGCATACGACTTGAATCAAATTCGTCGTCAGTGTACCGATATGGGTATTGGTTATCCTATGGGACCTTCTCACATTAATGTGAAAACCTTGTTTGCCCTCAAAAACAAACTGGGTCACGAACTTGGTATGGATGGTGCGCTTAAGTTTTTGAACATTCCATTAGAAGGAACCCACCACCG
>CANGOF010000058.1 GCA_947455515.1 Flavobacteriia bacterium | reverse complement strand
TTCGTTGATTGCCGTAGCACGAATGTCTTTCACCATGTTTGGAACTTCACGCATAGCAATTTCCACCTGACGCATTTTATGAATGTACATAAATGTTTCAATGGCTTCAGATAGTATTTGTTCTACATGCACGATTTCTTTCGAACGTTCTTGTAGGTTACGATCGGATATCTTTTGAAGATAATCAATCGAAATATGTGTAAGGTGATTGTTTTTGACAATTTCTGCATCTAAGTCATGCGGAATTGCGATGTCTATCACTACTTTTTTTGTTTTTTCTCCTTGTAATAACTGGGTGTAAATTTCCGGAGTAATTACTGGCGCTTCAGAACCTGTACAGGTAATAATAATATCAAATCCTTTATCAAAAGTATGTAAGGCATCTAGTCCAAAACCAGCCCCGTTTAAATCTTTTGCCAGTCCTTCCGCTTTTTCTACGGTACGATTAAATACGGTGAAATTTTTAAATCCGTGTTTTTTTAAGAATTTCGCCATGTTGCTATTCGTCATACCAGCACCAATCATCAACACACGTGCATCTAAGGAAATGTCCATGTCGCGTAAGGTATGGTAAGCAAGAGCTACCACTGAAACAGGTTTGTTTGCAATACTCGTCTCCGTATATACACGTTTTGCAGTTTCCACCGTATGGCGCATTACTACGCGAATGAAGTCACCTGTCAAATTCATTTCTTTAGAAGCGTTAAAAGCATTACGAACTTGTGTAATGATTTCACGTTCTCCTACAATCATAGAATCGATCGAAGAAGCAACTTGAAGAATATGCTCGACAGCACGTACACCAGAATAACTTTCAACTGCTTGTTCAAAGATTGAAATTTGAGCTGATTCGTAGTGAGGATATAAGGTTTGAAAAAAGGCTAAGATGAAGTTTTCGTCTACGATTTTTGACGTACAGAACAAAAATTCGACACGATTACAGGTAGATAGGAACATCAATTCGTCTAGTTCCATGGACTGTTTGAACGTGTTCAGCACCTCTTGTTGCTTATCTAATTCAATGTGTAGCTTACCTACTTCACTGACATCCATCTTTTTATGGGTAAACGCAAGTATATGAAACTGTTCTAACATCCTCTCTTCTTTTCGTCTACAAAGGTGTGCTTTTCGTCGGGTAACTTTGTCATAGAATTGTCAGAAATGTAATTTAGAATTAGTTTAAATTAGAATTAATAAAAAATGGAGTTCGTATTAATAAAAGTTTGTAAAAGTCACATTATGTACGTATTATTGTACATAAAAACGTACAAAATGTTAACAGCAACTATTTCAGATTTCAGAAAAGACATCAAAAGATATTTAGATAAAGTTTCTAAGAATTTTGAAACCTTAATTATTAATCGTGGAAAAGACAGTGGAATAGTAATTATTTCATTGGATGAATATAATTCTTTGACAGCAACGCAACACGAATTATCTTCTCGTATAAATGAACAACGTTTAGATAGCGCGATTTCAAAATTTGAAACGAAGAAAGATACATTTACAAAAGAATTATTAGATTAATGAGGTATGTTTTTGTAGATGAATCTTGGGAAGATTATTTGTATTGGCAAAAAACGGACAAGAAAAAATTAAAACGAGTAAATGATCTACTGAAAGATATTGCTCGAAATCCTTTTGATGGTATTGGAAAACCAGAGCCACTTAAATTCAAGTATAGTGGTTATTGGTCGCGTAGAATAGATGAGGAACATCGTTTAATTTACCAAATCAAAGACGATGAAATCTTAATAGCGAAATGTAGATATCATTACGACTAATCTATTAACTTTATACTAACTTAAAATTCATAACACATAATTTAAAATCATGAGTCCATTTCTAATCGTTTTACTTCCAGTTGTTGTCGTTGCAGTTTCTTCTTTTGTTGTCGTGCAACAAGGAACCATTTCTGTCATTACCATGTTTGGTAAATACCGTCGTATACTTTCTCCAGGATTGAATTTTCGTATTCCTTTAATTGAGAAAGTTGCTACAAAAATTTCCATTCAAAATCGTTCTTTGGAAATGGAGTTTCAAGCAATCACACAAGACCAAGCAAATGTATATTTCAAAGCGATGTTGGTATATTCTGTGTTGAATGCAGAAGAAGAAACCATCAAAAATGTAGCCTTTAAGTTTGTAAACCAGCAAAACTTTTCTCAAGCCTTGATTAGAACGATTGAAGGTTCGGTTCGAGGTTTTGTTGCAACAAAAAAGCAAGCGGAAATTTTATTGTTACGTCGTGAAATTGTGGATGATGTGAAAGGGAGTTTAGATCAAACATTAGAAACTTGGGGTTTTCATTTAATTGATTTACAGTTGAATGACATTACCTTCGACGAAGAAATCACGAATTCAATGGCGAAAGTGGTGGCTTCAAACAACTTGAAAGCTGCAGCTGAAAATGAAGGTCAAGCTTTATTAATTACAAAAACCAAAGCTGCGGAGGCAGAAGGAAATGCGATTAAAATTTCCGCAGAAGCAGAACGTCAGGCTTTACAATTAAAAGGACAAGGGATTGCTTTATTCCGTGAGGAAGTGGCACAAGGGATGAGTGATGCAACACAAAAAATGCGTGATGCGAACTTGGACCCATCGATGATCTTGTTCTCCATGTGGACGGAATCTATCAAAGAATTTGCCGAAAAAGGAAAGGGCAATGTAATCTTTTTAGATGGTTCACCGGAAGGTATGGAGAAATCGTTGGACCGTATTATGGCATTGGATCAGTTGAAGGTTACGAATAATAAATAAAATAGTTTGGAACAAGATATTCGTTGGGAGCAGCGCTTTTCAAATTATGTAAAAGCGTTAACAAAATTAGAACAAGCAGTAGTTCAGATCACGACAACCTTTGGTTCGGACACTTCCCAATTAGGGGAGTGGCTGGATGAAATGATAAAAGAGGCATTAATTCAACGTTTTGAATATACGCATGAATTGGCCTGGAATGTCATGAAAGATTATGCACATTTTCAAGGAAATTCTGAAGTTGCTGGTTGTCGTGATGCGACTAGAGAGGCGTTTCAGTTGCATTTAATTACCGAGGCGCATACTTGGATGGATATGATAGCGAGTCGAAATAAATCTTCTCATACCTATAACGAAGTTACCGCGAATGAAATTTACGCTAAAATTTTAAACGAATATTTTCCACTTTTTCTTGATTTTAAGCAAAAAATGGAACAAAAATTAATGTAATGCAATTTGGACTTTCGACGGAGGACATCAATAAAATCAAGGAAATAATAGTACGTTTTCCAGAAATTGAACGCGTAATCATATATGGTTCAAGGGCTAAAGGAAATTACAAACCTTCATCAGATATCGATTTAACGCTGGTAGGTGAAAAATTAACCCTCACACTGTTACAGACTTTAGAAAATGAAATTGATGACTTGTTGTTGCCCTATAAATTTGATATTTCTATTTTCCATCAGATTTCAAATCCCGATTTAATTGCGCATATTGAAAGGGTTGGAAAGGAGTTTATTTAAACCAATTCTAAATTATACCTTTTTTGTGGTATAGTATTTCCCTTTTTTTCATCTTATGTTTGTAGGTATAAAGTACAAACCATGAAACAAACCTTGGCAACAAGCAAGCGTGGCAACATTTTACATGTGCTATCCGTTCAACAATCAGCAATTTCAGCGAAGTTGATTGAAATGGGTTTGTATGTTGGTCAAGAAGTAGAGATACTTTTTCGTGCACCTTTTGGTGATCCAATAGCGGTAAATGTGGGTGGTTATGTCTTATCTCTTCGTTTAAATGAAGCTTCGTTGATTGAGGTAGCTTAGTCATTTTCTAAAACTATTGTATTTTTGTTGTAATCAAGGAAAGATGAACGTAAACAAAATTGCTTTAGTTGGAAACCCGAATACTGGAAAAACGTCCTTGTTTAATGCCTTAACGGGATTGAATCAGCAAGTGGGTAATTTTCCGGGAGTAACGGTCGACAAAAAAGTCGGTAGGTTAAAACTCAGCAATCGTTCGATTGAATTAGTAGATTTACCAGGAACTTATAGTATTTACCCACGTTCGAAAGACGAAGAGGTGGTGTACGATATCCTTTCCAATCCGAAACATCCTGATTTTCCAGACGCGGTTTGTGTGGTGGTCGACTCCTCGAATTTGGAACGAAATCTGTTACTTTTTACACAAATATATTCACTGGCCATTCCAATTGTGTTGGTGTTGAATATGTCGGATATTGCTTTTCGCAAAGGGAAAAAAATTCTTGTTGAAAAAATCAGCGAACAATTTCCAGAAGCGACAATCATTGAAACAAACGCGCGTATCAAATCGGGTGTTAAGCAATTGGTAGATACCTTAGATACCAAAATAAAGTCACGCAATTCTCAACCCAAAGCATTGATTGCGAAAGATAATGTACTTGACCAACAACAAGATACGGAACAAAAGTTTCAAGAAATCAATGAATTAGTCAAAAACTGTGTACTACAAGACACAAACTTGAAACCACGCAGAAAAGTGACCCGCTTGGATAAATTATTTGTTCATCCAATTTGGGGATATTCGATTTTCTTGGTGGTGTTGTTAGCACTTTTTCAACTCATATTTACCTTGGCTTCTTTCCCTATGGATTTGATTGACAGTCTATTTGGAAATTTAAGCGGTTATTTACATAGTGTTTTGCCTTCAGGAATGTTCACGGAATTATTAGCGAATGGTATCGTTCCAGGTATCGGCGGCGTGATCATCTTTGTTCCTCAAATCGTATTGTTATTTTTCTTCATCGGAATTTTGGAAGAGACCGGTTATATGTCGCGAGTGGTGTTTATCATGGATCGCATCATGCGACCTTTTGGATTAAATGGTAAAAGTGTGGTTCCCTTGTTATCCAGTGCGGCATGTGCTATACCAGGAGTAATGGCGAGTCGTACGATATCCAACTGGAAAGAACGTTTGATTACGATTTTGGTCGCTCCATTAATGAGTTGTAGTGCACGTATTCCTGTATATACCTTATTGATTTCCTTGGTCATTCCAAATCGTTTGGTGTTTGGTTTTTTGAATTTACAAGGCTTGACCTTTTTTGGCTTGTATGCCTTAGGAATCATTAGTGCGTTGCTTGTTTCCGTGGTCTTACGTATGTTTGTCAAAACCAACGAGGAAAGCGTTTTGTTACTAGAATTACCTGATTTAAAATCTCCGCGTTGGAAGAATGTTGGAATTACTGTTTTTGATAAAGCACGTTTGTTTTTGATCGGTGCTGGAAAAATTATCGTTGCTATCTCGATTGTATTGTGGGCCTTAGGAACATTTGGTCCAACCGAACGAACGAACAATGCAATCCAACATGTTGAAACACCAACATCTAATGATGAAGTTGAATTGGCGGCTTACGAAAAGCAGGTAAACGCAGTAAAATTTGAAAATTCTTACATTGGGATTTTAGGAAAAACAATCGAACCAGTCATTAAGCCGTTGGGGTATGATTGGAAAATAGGAATTTCCTTAATCACCTCTTTCGCAGCACGAGAAGTGTTTGTTGGATCTATGGCTACTATTTACAGTGTAGATGCAGATGGCGAGGAAACACGATCCTTGTTGGAAAAAATGAAACAGGAAAAAAATGCACAAGGTCAACCCGTCTATACCCTAGCAAGCGGTTTATCCTTGATGGTGTTTTATGTGTATGCTATGCAGTGTATGGCGACCTTTGCTGTTGTTAAAAGAGAAACAAAAAGCTGGAAATGGCCGATTGTACAATTAGTGTATATGGGTGTTTTAGCTTATGTTTCAAGTTGGATTATTTTTCAAATTTTCTCCTAATGCAAGAGGTGTTAGTTATACTAGTCATTGTATTAGCAGCCTTTTATTTAGGTAAAAAAGCATACCATTGGTTTAAGCCAAAATCAACTTCCTGTGATGGTTGTTCCTTTGGTCAAGCGAGTCAAAATAAACCTTGATTCGTTTTGAGTTCGTCTTAAAATTTTGTAAATTTGTTAGAGACGCATAATTCAATAGATATGAAAATTACTGTAAGCGACGAAAAGCCAAAATTTTTAGATACAATTTCTTTCAAAGAGCATTTGAAGAAAGTGGATTATCTTTTTCAAACCGTAGTGATGCCTCAAAAAGAATACAAAGAAATAGAGTCTGTTGAATTGGTATTAAATGATTCACAAAAAGCATATAACAATTGCAAAAACCACATTTAATAATTATAGCTGGATGTAATGGTGCGGGTAAATCAACCTATTCTCAATCATTTACAGATATAATTGTTCCTTTTGATTACGACAAACAATTTCTTAAAAATTACGAAAGTTTATTGGATAGTGATATACGAGATGTGATGGCATCAAATCTTACTATTAATCAATTTACAGAGCAAATTGAACAGGCTTTTGAGACTAGAAGTTCCTTTTGTTACGAGACAAATTTTCATACAGATCCTCTGTTTTGGGCTACAAAGGCCAAAGAATTAGGATATAAAATAGATTTAATATTTTTCTGTTTGTCAACAATAGAAATAGCAGAAAAAAGAGTTCATTATCGAACTAAGAATTTGGGTCATTTTGTTTCCAATCAAACGATTAAAGAGCGTTGGAAATTAGGTTACAAAAATGCGAATCGATATTTTTCATTTTTTGATTATGTGTTGTTTTTAGATAATTCTATGGATTATGAGACACCATCTTATCTTTTTGAGATTATTAAAAAAGATGAAAATGAGATAGAGCTAAGAAAATTTGTAACGGAATTACCTGAATATTCAAAAACAAGATTTCCTGCTATCTTTGATTTAATAAGTTAGATTTATGACACCACTACAACCAGGAGACCTAATAGCCATCGTGGCACCAGCGAAAGCTATAGAAGAGTCGCACATAACCTTTGCGAAAGCCTTGTTTGAATCACGTGGATACCGTGTTCAAGTTGGAGCCCATTGTTTGGGTTCGCATCATTATTTTTCAGGAACGGATATCGAACGCGCAGCGGATTTACAACAAGCATTAGACAATCCGGAAGTGAAAGCAATAATATGTGCGCGAGGTGGATATGGTTGCGTACGTATTTTAGATCATTTGCAATGGGCAGGATTTATCCGTGAACCAAAGTGGTTAGTTGGTTTTTCGGATGTGACAGTCCTTCATCAACACATAGCAATGTTGGATCTACCAAGTATCCATGCATCCATGCCATTAAACTTTCGAGAAAATTCGACAGAAGCGATTGATAGTTTGTTCGACGCTTTAGAAGGCAAAGAGTTAAACTACGATTTTGCTGCCAATAGCCATAATAAACGTGGAGAAGCTACTGGAAAATTAGTAGGAGGGAACCTTTCCATTTTATATAGTTTACTTGGTACTGACGACTGTATCGATTATACAGATTGTATATTATTTATCGAAGATTTAGCAGAACAATTATACCACATAGACCGTATGTTTTATGCCTTTGCAAAAGCAGGTATATTGGATAAATTGAAGGGCTTGGTAGTTGGCGGGATGACCGATTTAAAAGATACTGCTATACCTTTTGGACAAGATAGTTACGCATTGATTTTATCACATTTTACGTATCGAAACATCCCTATTGCGTTTGATTTTCCTGCTGGTCATATCGATGATAACCGAGCGTTGATAATTGGGGCTGAGGTGAAGTTAGAAGTAGCTGATCGTGTTCGATTGACTATTTAACCCCAGTTTTATTCTGTATAGTCCACGCAATTAAACTAGCTCGTTGTTTTGCCATTTCCGCTTTTTCCCCAGCAAAAAGTTCATTCACCGTTCCATGAAACAACGCAACCCATCGTTCAAAATGCGCGGGGGTTAATGGCATATGCATATGTTTATCAGTCACATTCGTAGTATATCCCGCTTCATCTAACAATACAAACGACCAAAAATGAACCATTTTAGGCATGTGTGCTTTAAAGTCCAAATTTTTAAAAAATGGAGCTAGACTTTCGTCAGTAAGTACACGACCATAGAACGTATCTACTAGATTCTCAACGTCTTGTTTGGTAGTTATATCCATTTTCAAATTATTTAAACCATCCAGCGTACATCACGTAGTTATCTGCTATGCGTTGTACCTCTCCTTTGAAAAGTTCTGGAGAAAGTGTTTTCACTTTTTTAGCTGGAACTCCGGCATATACACTCCAAGCCTCAACGCGTGTACCTTCTAACAAAACAGCACCAGCAGCAATGATACAATTCGATTCGATGTAACAATTATCCATCACAATCGCACCCATACCGATCAATACGTTGTCTTCAACAGTACATCCATGTACCAATGCATTGTGACCAACTGAAACGTTATTCCCTAAATTGGTTTTTGTTTTTTCATAGGTAGCATGAATCACAGCCCCATCTTGAATATTTACTTTATTTCCAAAAGTGATGGAGTTGACATCTCCACGTACAACCGCAGAATACCAAACTGAACATTGGTCACCCATCGTAACATCTCCTACAATTGTTGCATTTTCTGCAAACCAGCAGTCTTCTCCGTGTTTCGGTGAAAAGCCTCTACATTCTTTTATTAAAGCCATAAGTTGAGTTTTGAGTTACGTGTTAAGAGTTACGCAAATATACGATAGAAAGATTAATAGGGAATCTAATTTAGGTTCTTACAAACTAAAATAACTCATACCTAAGATGAGTAAAGACATTTCTAAAAGGATACCATAGACTTTTGGTGAAATATCCTTTCGTATAAAAAGTGCTATTATCGGGACAAAAATCGCAATGTATGTTAAATCTTGGTGTGCAGGACTAACGTGTAACGATTTAAAAACAACAAGAAATAATAGAAGTGAAGTAATAACAACAATTTTCGATGTCTTGATTCCAACTAATTGTGGTAAGGTTTTACGTTCATGGTGATCTATTCCTACATCACGAATATCAAATGCCAAAGCAATCGCGAAAATGTACACAAAATGCCAAAGTAAGAAAGGTGAAAATGAGAGCTTGTTTGGAGAATTTAACCAAGGAAAAACACAACACACAAAGGTCCATACACTTACAACTACACCTATTTTAAAAAAAGGTATGTCACGAATGGATTTGGAAGAAGGTTTTATTTTAAAGGAATAAGCTGCTCCAATAGTTCCTGAAACTACTAATAAAAGTATCGCAAGTGAATTTGCAGCATATTGAATAGCTAATCCTAGTGCTAAGAGGATTAACAGTATCATGAAACCTTTGATGTAGTTAGGTCTATTTTTTTCAACCAATAAATAGCGATTATAGACTACAAAGATTCCTAAAAATGTCAAAAAACCATTTGCTTCTACATTGCCAAGTTGAAAATGTGATGAAATACCTAAACTTAACGATGCACCTGCAAATGCTACTAACCAGTGTTTCGGAAAATTATGCATGAAGGATTGACTCTAAAACACGTTGAACAGCTATGTGTTCGATACAGTTACATGCTTGTTTTTTTGCACACGTAGGACATGCTTCATCGTTTACTAAAATGGTAACGTTGTCTCCTAAAGCACGCCATCTACCTGGGTGAATCGGTTTACGTGGCGAGAATAATCCAACGGTTTTTTTTCCTAGGATTCCTGAAATATGAAGTGGTCCTGTAGAACAAGCAACTAAGCCATCTGAATCTGCGATTAAACGAATCAATTGCTCTAAGGATAATTTTCCTGTAGAATCTAAAATCAATGGATGAACTGGAATCTGTTGACGGAATAAATTTCCTTCTTTCTCAGTTCCAGTAAATAGTACCTGTACTCCCTGTTCAACCAATAAATTTGCCAATGCAACATAATTAGAAACACCCCATTCCACAGCACTTCCTTGAGATTTAGGGTGTAGCAAGATGGTTTTGTTACCAGTCGAAAGGAAAGCAGCAATTTCATTCGGCAACTCGATTTTTGGTGCACTAAAAGAAGTTAAATAGCTAGCAATTTCCTCTAAGGTTGGGATTTCTTTAACACCTAAATTTCGTAGTAGTTCAAAATTCAGCTGCGACTCATGCAATTCTGATTTTTTTCGTGTGAAACTTGGTCGAATGTTACACGTCAATAAATGAAATACTCGGTGCGAAGTACCAATACGATGAGGTATTTGAGCACGACGTAATAAACTTGCTATTTCTTTGTTTGGAAAAACGTGAATTGCTGTATCAATGTTTTTTTCTTTGAAAAAGCGTACGCGTTCTTGTAAGGGTAATAATTCAACTTCCTTCCAATCAATGACTTCATCTATTTCTGGGAGACACGCAAGTACAGGTTTTGTATAACTGTTTCCTAAGAAAATGATTTTACAGGTTGGAAATTGTTGTTTCAACCAAACACAGCAAGGTAAGGTAAGCACAACATCCCCAATACTGTCGGTGCGACTGATTAAGATGGTTTTATTATGGATATCGAGGAGTTTCATTTACTTAAAGATACACCTTTTGTTTGATGTAACCTACGAAGTTTGCGATATTTTGTAAAGGTTGCATAGGCAGAAATTCTGCAAATTTGAAAACCAACCTTCCCATCTAAAAACCCTTTTTTAATAAAATAATCTTTGATGAATTTTACAATCGGACTAAAGAGTAATACAAGCAATGGAGCTTTCTTTCCTTTTTGATATTGCGCTTTAGCAAGTATATCGGTGAAATAGGTCACTTGTTTGTAATGATCTTCCAAAGTGTAGTAACTATAATGGAGAAGATTTCCTTTCAAATGACTGGTTTGCTTGTGTTCGCTTTGCAATTCAAATTTATCGTGTGGATTATCGCCTCCCCAACTTCCGAGACGTGAATCCCACAAGCGTAATTTAGTATCAGGATACCATCCACAATGATGTACCCACGAACCACAGTAGTTGGTTAATCTATTCATAGAATAACCATTGTATTTCCAGTCAGATTTTACGTTTAAAATGGATTGTCTCAGCGTATCATCTAATGCTTCATCCGCATCTAAGGATAGCACATGTGGGTATTTCGCTTGAGTGATTGCCCAATTTTTCTGTTCGATGTGTCCTTCAAAGGCATGTTGTACAAAACGAACCTGGTACTCCTTGCAAATTTCTTCGGTTTTATCTTTAGAAAATGAATCTACAACTACGATATCATCCGCAATTCCTTGTAAAGAAGCCAAACATCTACCAATGTTTTTTTCTTCGTTAAAGGTGATAATGACGGCAGAAATCGGAGTCATAAAGTATTTATTTCACACGTAAAATTTCTCCAACACGTATTGTGTTTGGATCTGATTTTGGATTTAATTCGTGTAGTTCTTCTGGAGTAAGAGAGTGATTCTCTGCAATTTTGATGAACATATCTCCAGGTTTTACCGTATAGAAACGTTTCTTTTCTATTGGTTTCACTCGATCAACAGGCTTTTGTTTCCCTCCTAATTCCGGCTGTATTAATTTAACGTTGATTAATATTTTTAACTTTTGATCTAAATTCACCCAAGCTGAGGTCAATCCGTTCCATGTTTTGATGTTTTCCATCGTAACATTGTATCGTTCAGCGATATTCTCTAAGGATTCATTTCTAGCAACTGTATGATAAATTGTAACTATCGAATCAAAAACTAAAGGTTTAGCAGGCGTTTCTGGTTGTACATTTACTTTTTCAACTTCTGGTTCCTCTTCTATTTTTTCTTCTACCTTGTTTGTACTGACAGGTGTTGTAGGTGTAACCACTGGCTTTTCCGTTACAGGTGTTGTTACAACAGTTGCTGGAGCAGGAGTGTTATTCGATTTAATAATTTTTAAATTTCTTCCTAAAGGTGCCGTGTTACTTCTTAAATAATTCCATTTTTTAATATCCTCGATGGATACTTCGTATTTTACAGACAAACTATGTAAGGTTTCTCCTCTGGCAACACGATGCCATATAGTAACTGGTTTTTCAGAAACGGCAGGTTTTGTTGGAACAATCGTTTTTACAGGAACGAGTGTAGTTACTCCATTGGAATCTACTACTTGTTTCACAGTATCCACCACTTCCACTGCTTTTGGTTTAGGAGAATAAATGAATTTCTCTAAAGTATACAGTGAATCTCCAAAAGAAACCAATTTACCAATTTCAGAAAATGGTCCGGTAATACATTGTTTTGGATCTGTTCCAGGAATGAAACGTGTTTTATAGATTGGATTTAATGCAGCCACTTCATCTTCCTTCCAGCCAGATAAACGTTCAATCGTCGACATGTGGACTCCTTTAGATAAACAAATTGTATCTAATTGGTAGAATGTATTTTTTGCAGGTGCAGGCTTGATGTTATGCTCTACGTGATAGGTCAATAAATAAGCAGCTGCGATGAAATTTGGCACATACCCCTGCGTTTCTCTTGGTAAAAACGGTCGAACTTCCCAATACGTTCTTTTCCCTCCAGAACGACGAATGGCTTTGTTCACATTTCCTGGTCCTGCATTATAAGCAGCTAAAGCTAAGTTCCAATCGCCATAAATGCCGTGAAGTTTTTTTAAGAATTTACAAGCAGCTTCTGTTGCTTTCACTGGATCCATACGATCGTCGATGTAGGAGTTTTCAGTCAAACCATACATTTTACCTGTACCGTACATGAATTGCCATAAACCTAAGGCTCCAGCTGGTGATTTTACTTGCGGACGTAAACCACTTTCGATAACGGAAAGAAATTTAAGTTCGATTGGCATGTCGTATTTTGCCAAAGTTTGCTCGTATAAGTCAAAGTAGAGTTTCGAGCGACCCAACACAATTTTCGCAAAACCGCGACGATTTTTCACGAAGAACTTGATCATTCCCAAGGTGATTTCGTTGCAATCTAATTGAAAAGGAGTGAGGGCATTGATTTTTTCTAAACGCTTGCAATATTCATCGTCCGAAATTTCCCCAATATTATCCGAATCCATTTCTAAAGCATCGATGATGGAATCGACTTTTTTGTCGTTCGCAACACTCGAGTAGTAATCCATCAAGGTTTCGTCCAGCATTTTTAGATATGCTTCACTATCCATTGGATGTTTTACCGTAGACTTAGGTGTTCTCGTTTGAGAAAGAGAGGTAAATTGTATGCCTAACAAACATAGTATGAATACAAGCCCTCTCATTGTTTCCTAGTTAAGTTTAAACTTAGTTTCCAAATAAGCAGAAAAATCGTACAATGCTTTCTCTGTAAAAGGAGCAGACATTAATTGAATACCAAATGGCATTCCGTCGTTTCCTTTTCCATATGGTAAAGAGATTGCAGGATTTCCAGTTAAATTAGCATGTACTGTAAAGATATCTTGTAAGTACATTTGGATAGGATCGTTTACTGCGTTTAATTCAAAAGCTGTTGCAGGGGTAGTTGGAGTCAATACAAAATCAAAATCCGCGAAAATAGCCTTTGTTTTGTCTTGCAATACCCTTCTTACTTTTTGACCTTTGGAATAATATGCTTCGTAAAACTCATTAGATAGAACGAAGGTTCCAGCCATAATTCTACGTTGTACTTCTGGACCAAATCCTTCGGAACGTGATTTTTTATAGGTTGCTTCCACACCTACTGCATCTTTTGCACGGTATCCATAATGAACACCATCAAAACGAGATAAGTTAGAAGAAGCTTCTGCAGTAGAAAGTACGTAATAGGTAGGAACCATGTAATCCAAATAAGGGAAAGATACAGGTTCAACGGTATGTCCGTCTGCTTTTAACGTTGCAATAACTTCATCCATACGTGCTTTCACTTCCGGTTGCATACCTTCCATTTCATACGCTTCTTGGATATAAGCAATGCGTTTTTTATCGGATGTTGGAGTCAATGTGTACGAACCAACTTCTCTGGACGTCGATGTACTATCCATTGGGTCTTTACCAGACATGATTTCTGTCACCAAGGCATTGTCTTCCAGGGTATTTGTAAAAGCGCCAATTTGGTCGAACGAAGAAGCATAGGCAATTAAACCATAGCGACTAATTCTTCCATAGGTAGGTTTGATTCCGTAGGTCCCAGTAAAAGATGCAGGTTGACGGATAGATCCACCTGTATCGCTTCCTAAAGAGGCCGTACAAAGGTTTGCAGCGACAGAAGCAGCAGAACCGCCGGAGGAACCACCAGGAACCGTATTTGTATTTAGAGGGTTACGTACTGGACCAAAAGCGGAGTTTTCGTTGGAACTACCCATTGCAAATTCGTCGCAGTTTAATCTTCCGATGACAATCGCATCTTCGTTTAATAAACGCTCTAAAGCTGTTGCTGTGTATAAAGATTCAAAACCTTCTAAGATTTTAGAAGAGGCAGATACTTTGTGGCCTTTGTAACAAATATTGTCCTTGATACCAATGACCATCCCTGCTAAGCGACCAGCATTCCCCGCTTTGATTTTTTCATCTACGCGTAATGCATTTTCACGCACAGAGTCTGTAAATACTTCCAAGAAAGCATTTAAGTTTTTGTGTTCTTCGATGCGATTCAGGTAACTTTCCGTTATTTCCAATACAGAAACACCTGAAGCAAGTGCAGACTTTACTTCAGCAAAATTTTTATACATAGAAGGAAGTATTAAGCTTCTTTTTTGTCTTCTGTAGATTCTCCTTTAGAAGCATCTTTGAATTCTTTCATCCCTTTTCCAAGGCCTTTCATTAATTCTGGAATTTTTTTACCTCCAAATAATAAAAGTACAACTGCAAGAATTAATATGATTTCTGTAGCACCAAATTTTCCCATTTCGAATAGTATATATATTTAACGAAGTACAAAGTTACTTAATAAAAACAATTTTCGGGGTACGATTCTCAATCTTTTTAGTCTACATGGAGGGAAGAAATGGCTTCTTTTAGTTCGGTATGTTGGAATGTAAAACCTGCTTGAGTTAATTTCTCATGACTTGCTTCAACACCCTCTAAAAGTAACATAGACATCTCACCAAAGAGGAGTTTCACCATAAAAGCGGGCAAATTTGGCAACCAGATTTTTTTGTGGATCGATTTCGCACATACTTCGGTAAATACTTTATTTGTCGAAGTCGCAGCCAATGCGTTATAGGCTCCAGCTAATTGTTTTTCGATGACAAAATCAAAAATACGGGCTAAATCTTCAAAGTGTATCCAAGGCATCGCTTGTTTTCCAGACCCTAATACGGCACCAAATCCTACTTTGATTGGTTTCAGAATTTCTTGTAATGCTCCGCCTTGTTGGTCGAGCACCGGACTTATACGAATTTTACTAACGATGCAATGCGGACTAAATAGCTCCGCTGTTTCTTCCCATTGTTTGACCAATTGAGAAACAAAGTCAGTCCCGAAGCCATCGGTTTCCGTATATACTTTGGCTTGATTCAACGGGTAACAATTAATCCCTGAAGCAGTGATGTAATGACTTAGTTTTGGGAAATGTTGGATGTTTGCCAAAAGAAATTGAGCCGGTTGTATACGTGAGTCTAACAATTCCTTTTTGTAGGCGATCGACCAGCGTTTACCTGCCAAAGAGGCACCACATAAGTTAATGAGGTGCGTGATTGTGCCTAATTTTGTGGTGTCGATTTCGTGTGTACTAGGATTCCAAAAGATATGGTTAGAAGCAGTTGGTTTACGCGTAAGGATATACACAACATTTCCAGTGGATTCGAGGTAAGACGTTAATCGTTTTCCGATGAGGCCGGTTCCTCCAGCGATAAGGATGTTGTTCATTAAAAATTTCGGGTTACTCCACAATTTACACCTAAAGCATACATATAACCACCAATTCCAAAATTGAAGGATTTCGATGGTGCATAAATGGTGTATTCTGGTTCTAAGACGATGTTCCAATCTTTGTTTACTTTGTATTCCATACCAAATCCGATGGAAGCACTAAAAACAAACGTTGAAAAGTTGGAAATAGGATTGTCGGTGTATCCATTTTTAACGATAGGACCAGTGGTTGGAGTCATTTCTACCGATGTTTTTCTACCCAAAAAGTAATTTGCAGTAATACCACCCAACACAAATACATTTAATTTTTCTCGTTGTACGAAGTAGTAATCAACAATCAATGGAATTTCAATGAATTGGTATTTATTTCGGTAAGTGTAAGTAGTGTCTTTGATACCAACATCTCCAACAAGATTTCCTAAAGCGGTATCAAAATGCGTGTCTGTTTGGTTGGAGAATAGTAATCCAGAATTTAAACTTATTCGACGGGTTAATTTCCTAGCATAATTTATTCCTGTAGCATATCCATATCCACCATCAAATTGGTATCCACAATAATTAGGGGAGTAAAAAATTCCCACTTGATTTTTGGAAGTGCTATCACTTTGAGAAAAAGAAATGAAAGTGAATAGTAGAAAGCTTATTGTAAAAATATTTTTCATAGTTTATTTTATAACACAAACAAAATTAGTGAATTAGTTGACACTTTTCAGTATAACCTCCCCTATTTTTTCTGCACTTTTATCCCAGCTAAACATTCCACTTCTTTCGAAGGATTTTATAGCGAGTTCTTTTCTAAGTGTTTCATTTTTTGAAATCTGTACCATTGCATTCGATATATCTTCTACTGAAAATGGATCGACCAAAAGCGCCGCATCTCCCACAACTTCTGGTAAAGAGGTTAGGTTGCCAGAAATTAAAGGTATGCCACATTGCATTGCTTCGACCAATGGAATTCCAAATCCTTCAAAATAGGGAACGTAGACAAAACAAGCTGCAGCACCCATTACTCGTGTTAGTTTTTGTATGCTTAAATGTCCCGTGTAATGTATGCTTTCGTGCTTTAATGCAAGTAATTCCTTGTTGTGCTTCCACATGGGTTCGCCTACAATAATAAGGTCGAAAGCACTTTCCTTTTCTCTGTATTTTAAGTAAGATTCAATTAAGCGTTTCACATTTTTACGTGGATGAATAGAACCAACAAATAAGAAATAGGGTTTGCCATGGGTTAAATTACCGCGTACATGTCCTACATCGTGTTGTGCAAGAGGAATATACACTTTATTAGCACCATTCCATGCAACTGTTATTTTGCTTTCTGGAACCTGATAGGTTTCGATTAAATCTTGTTTGGTATAATTCGAAACCGTTACAATATGCTTTGCTTTCTTCGCAAATTTCGGGAAGAAATAATTGTAGTAAACCCGCGAACTCCAAGGTAAATCTTGCGGATAATGCACAAAGTTTAAGTCGTGAATGACATTCACTTGTGGAACCTTACTACGCAAACTCAAATACCCATCGGGAGAGAAAAACACATCCGCTTTGTATTTCTTTAAAGCATGTTTGACTGCAAATTCAAACCAAAGGACAAACAAAATGGGATGACGTGCAGGAGGTCGCAATACTACCGGAATTACATTGGGAGCAAAGAGGTAACGATTATCGTAGGCACGATCAAAGAAAAAGATAAAAGTATGCTCTGGGTGATTTTCTACCAAACGTTTCACCACTTCGTAGGTAAACCAGCCGAAACCTTCCATTTTTGATGGAAGTAAGAAACGTGTATTTATAGCGATGATCATGAATTAATCAAGGATTTAATTTTTTCTTCCAATTCTTTTCTTTTCTGAATAAAATCCTTTAAATCCATCTTGTTCAGTTTTCGTTTTGTTTGAAAATCTACCAATTTTCGTTTCCAAGTATACGCAACAATTCCAAATAATGGTAAAGTGAAAAAATAGGCCAATGATAACCAAGCGTTATGGATATAATGTGAATTTAAAAGATAAACTGCCGCCGATGTGAAGATAGCCATCATTAACATTCCGACCATCATTTTTACAGAGGACCAAAATACACGACGTTTAAATGTTTTCTCGGTGAAATTTTTAACTAATAGATAAGGCATAACCAAATGAACGGTTCCTATTATTGCAATTGGTAGAGCTGTAATCAAATAAAACAATTCCTTTCCTATCGCTAATTTTCCAGTACTTGCTTTTTCATAGACGTATTTTTCAGAAAGTCCTAAGCGCTTTTGCAAACGGAAATAGGTATCCGATTGTTTTTTAAGGGCGATTAATTCTTCGTTTTCAAGATCTTGCTGATTGATCCATGCTGCTAATCGCTTAGAATTTTCATATCGTTGTTGGAGTGGAATCGTCAAATCGGTATTTTCCGGATGTAGTCCATCGCGACGAATTTGCATTACTTGCTCATGAAAATCAGCCCAATCTTTATTCTCTACATGCGTAATAAGTGGTTTCAACATCGACTCAATACGACGTGTAAC
>CANGOF010000057.1 GCA_947455515.1 Flavobacteriia bacterium | reverse complement strand
GAATCTATTTTGACTCCAAATGGTAAAGAAATGATATTGAATTTTATCACAAAGTTTTGTTAATAATCAACCGGTTTTTTTTCAAAATCTTTTATTAAGCGTATATTAAAAATATATACATTTGTCTTAGAAATAATTAAATTTAGTTATAATGTCAAACAATCACCAAGCACAGATTGATGCTTTTATGGACAAAGTAAAAGCTACAAACGGTCACGAAAAAGAATTTTTACAAGCAGTTCATGAAGTAGCTGAAGCAGTTATCCCTTTCATGGAAGAGAATCCTAAGTACAAGACTAATAAGATTTTAGATCGTATGGTGGAGCCAGAAAGAACGATTATGTTCCGTGTTCCATGGTTGGATGACAAAGGAGAAATCCAAGTAAACAGAGGATACCGTGTAGAATTTAACTCTGCAATCGGTCCATATAAAGGTGGTTTACGTTTTCACCCTTCTGTTAACTTGTCTATCTTGAAATTTTTAGGTTTCGAACAAGTATTCAAAAACTCTTTAACTACACTTCCTATGGGTGGTGGTAAAGGTGGTTCTGATTTTGATCCTAAAGGAAAGTCTGATAACGAAGTAATGCGTTTTTGTCAATCTTTTATGACTGAATTATGTAAACACATCGGAGCTAATACAGATGTACCTGCTGGTGATATCGGTGTTGGTGGACGTGAAATTGGTTACATGTTTGGACAATACAAAAGAATTCGTAATGAGTTCGTAGGTGTTCTTACAGGTAAAGGTATCAACTGGGGTGGGTCATTGATTCGTCCAGAAGCTACTGGTTACGGAACAGTTTATTTCGCAAAAGAAATGTTAGCTACGAAAGGGAATAGTTTTGCTGGTAAAACAGTAGCAGTTTCTGGTTCTGGTAACGTTGCTCAATACGCTTGTGAAAAAGCTACGCAATTAGGTGGTAAAGTTGTTACTTTCTCTGATTCTGAAGGGTATATCTATGATGAAGCTGGTATCGATGCAGATAAATTAGCGTTCGTAATGGAATTGAAAAATGTAAAAAGAGGTCGTATCTCTGAGTACGTTGCTAAATATCCAACAGCGAAATTTGTTGCTGGAAAACGTCCTTGGGAAGTAAAAGTTGATATCGCTCTTCCTTGTGCTACACAAAACGAAGTTAGTGGTGACGAAGCAAAAGTTTTGGTTGCTAACGGATGTATCTGTGTTGCTGAAGGAGCAAACATGCCTTCTACACCAGAAGCTATTACTGTATTCCAAGATGCTAAAATTCTTTTCTCTCCAGGTAAAGCGTCTAACGCTGGTGGTGTTGCTACTTCTGGTTTAGAAATGTCTCAAAACTCTCTACGTTACAACTGGACAGCGGAAGAAGTTGATGCTAAATTACACGGTATTATGGTTTCTATCCACGAAGCTTGTGTGAAATACGGTAAAGATGCTACAGGAAATGTTGACTATGTGAAAGGTGCAAACATTGCAGGTTTCGTTAAAGTTGCTGATTCTATGATTGACCAAGGTTTGGTTTAATCATTTTTCAAAATAAATTGAAAGCCGGTTCCTTAGTTGGGATCGGCTTTTTATTTTAACCATATAAGGCATATAAGTTTCTTTTTTTAGGGTAGAGTTCGGTAGAGTTCGTTTACCAACGTTTTTTGCCCTTCATTAAACATGTTTTTACAGTTGAAATTTAACATCAAACCGATGGGTAGTTTTAGGATTTTCATGTAGGTTAATAGCTGCGCATGGTGTACAGGATGAACATATTCAACAGCTTTTAATTCCACAACTAAACTTTTTTCGATCAATAAATCACATCTCAATACCTGATTAGTTAATTTGCCTTTGTATTTAATAGGGATTTTAACTTCTGTTTCAAATTTTATTTTTCGTTCTCTCAATTCCTCTATCAAACAAGAATGATAAATGCTTTCTAAAAGTCCTGGACCTAATTCTTTGTGTACTTCAATTGCTGCTCCGTTTACCTTGTAAATTAAATCTTTAAGTGATTGTTTTGTTGTTTTCATGTATCTGTTTTGTAAGTTTCCCTAATTAAGTTAGTTAAAAAGTTCACTTCTGTCAAATGTTTTAATGTTTTTTAAGGTCAATATTTTCCTTTTGTGGTTTAATCTTACTCAGACCACTCAATTTTCTTATATGACTTATGTAGTTTAACTCTTTTTACGTACTCATTTTTTCTTTAATACCTAATATTGTTTCCTCCTGATCATTCGTTGCTCAATTTTCTTATATGCCTTATATGGTTTATCTCTATTCGCTTACTCATATTTTCTTATATGCCTTATATGGTTCAAAAAAATTATCTTAAATTTACCCCACCAAATATTTTTTACATGGAAACATTAGAAAAACGCACGATATCCTATGACCGTACTGGTTTTGAAGATGCTGAATTGAAATCGATTTACAAAGCATTGGTTAAACCTCGAATGATTGAAGAAAAAATGTTGATTTTACTTCGTCAGGGAAA
Source organism: Flavobacteriia bacterium (assembly GCA_947455515.1). Taxonomy (GTDB): domain Bacteria; phylum Bacteroidota; class Bacteroidia; order Flavobacteriales_D; family Crocinitomicaceae; genus CANHVK01. Next base: position 15,804 of record CANGOF010000057.1, on the reverse strand, counting down.
GATTTCTAAATGGTTTTCAGGTTGGGGACAAGAAGCAATTTCAGTTGGGACTACCTTAGGTATGGATAAAGACGAATTTATGTTCCCAATGCACCGAAATTTAGGTGTGTTTACTTCAAGAGATATTCCTTTAAATCGATTATTTGCTCAATTTCAAGGGAAAATGTCTGGATTTACTAAAGGAAGAGATCGTTCGTTTCACTTTGGATCGAAAGAGCACAGGGTGGTAGGGATGATATCACACTTAGGGCCTCAATTAGCACTTGCTGATGGGGTTGCTTTAGCTTCTAATTTAAGAAAAGAAGGAAAAGCTACGATTGTATATACGGGTGATGGTGGAGCGAGTGAAGGAGATTTTCATGAAGCATTGAATGTAGCTTCTGTTTGGGATTTACCTGTGATTTTTGTAGTAGAAAATAATGCTTGGGGTTTGTCTACGCCAAGTGTTGAGCAATTCAAATGTAAACAATTTATTGATAAAGGAATTGGATACGGAATGGATGCCTTTCAAGTAGATGGAAATAATATTTTAGATGTTGTCTCTACGGTTCGTAAAATTGCTGCTTCAATACGTAAAAAGCCACGTCCTTTTTTATTAGAATGCATGACCTTCCGTATGCGTGGTCATGAGGAATCTTCAGGTACAAAATATTACCCAGATGGAATTCAAGACAAATGGGCAAAAAAATGTCCTGTTGCCAATTACGAATTGTTTTTAAGAGAAGAAGGTGTATTGACCGAAAGTGATATTACAGCTATTCGTGAAGAGATAAAGCAAGAAATTCAAACAGGTTTAGACATTGCTTTTGCAGAAGAAAAAATTGTTCCAAATACGCAGTCTGAATTTGATGATTTATATGCACCTTTTCAAACTACGGATACATTAAATCCGACCTCGCCAAAATCAGAAAAACGTTTTATAGATGCTATTTCAGACGGTTTACGTCAGTCTTTACATAAGTTTCCTGAATTGGTTATTATGGGGCAAGACATTGCAGAATATGGCGGTGCATTCAAGATTACAGAGGGATTTGTAGAAGAATTTGGGAAAGATAGAATCCGTAATACGCCTATTTGTGAATCCGCGATTGTTGGAGCAGGTCTAGGTTTGTCTATTGCTGGAATGAAGTCGATTGTAGAAATGCAATTCGCGGATTTTGTTACCTGTGGATTCAATCAAATTGTAAACAATTTAGCGAAATCGCATTGGAGATGGGGTCAAAATGCCGATGTGGTTGTGCGTATGCCTACTGGGGCAGGTTCTGCTGCAGGACCTTTTCATTCTCAATCCAACGAAGCTTGGTTTTTCCATACTCCAGGATTGAAAATTGTATACCCAGCATTTCCAGAAGATGCAAAAGGCTTATTAGCTGCGGCAATTGAAGATCCAAATCCGGTGTTGTATTTTGAACACAAAAACTTATATAGAAGTATCAAAGGGGAAGTTTCAGATGAATATTTCACGTTTGAAATAGGTAAAGCAAGAACCGTTCGTTCGGGTGAAAATATATCGATTATTACCTACGGAATGGGAGTACATTGGGCTTTAGAGGTAGCGGAAGCACATCCAGAATTAGATTTGGATATTGTGGATTTACGCTCCTTAGCACCTTTAGATACCGATGCAATTTACGCTTCTGTTCGTAAGACTGGAAAAGTAATCGTTTTACATGAAGATTGTATGACTGGTGGAATAGGAGGAGAGTTAGTTGCACTTATTAATGAGAACTGTTTCTCTCAATTAGATGCTCCTGTAAAACGTATCGCTTCTTTGGATACTCCAATACCATTTGCAGCTGACTTAGAGCATAATTTCTTACCTAAACAACGTTTCTTAGAAGCTGCGATCGCATTAGATAATTACTAATTTAATTTTCAATAATAAAAAAAACGAGTGGCATATCTATACCATTCGTTTTTTTTTACTGTATATTTTTGTTTGATCCCTTATATGCCTTATATGGTTCTTAATCTTTAATAACCTTATATCCCGGATATTTCTTTAAGTCAATCACAAACTTTGAGTCGTCAATTGCAGGGTTTTCAATGAAATTAGTTAATGTATAAGTCATTACAGTGCCGTCTTTCGTTTTCATGATAGCCTTTTTTAAGTCTAGTCCAGTTTTAGTAATGTAAAGTATAACCGTGTGGTATTCTACTTTTTTAGGGTCTTTAGGGTAAAGGTAGATGACATGTACTTTTTCACCGTCTAATACTTCCTCTTTTTCATATTTGTTTTTGAATCCTGTTTCCCAAATGGTCATTAATTTCTTTGGATTAATGCCGTCAGCATCCGTTCCAGAAGCGTCAGATTGATAGATCGCTTTATCCTCTTTTACAACCGTCCATGTCTTAATACCGTTACAAATAATTGTGTTATCCCCATAGGAAGCGCAGAACTTATCTCCTTTCACCCATCCTTTGCCAATTTCGCTTTGGTTGCTTCCAGTAGTTGTGTTTTTAATGGATGCGCTAAATTCAATTTGAAAAGATTTCAACCCCTTCATTTTGGCAGATAATTTATCCAAAATTCCTTGCGCTTTTAGATCAGAATCTTTGGTTTGTGCTAAGGCGGAAATACTTAGTAACAAGCAAAGTGATAATAAAAATTTCATAGTCTTTGTTTAGAGTGCAAATATCACAAATTGTGCCAAATATTTATGCTATTGTGGACACTTTTTAGAACATTAAATGAAATCCTTTGTCTTTACGGTTGAATTTTTCAATTTCTGATTTGTAAAATTTAATCTGCTGTGTGCAAATAAAATTTCTAAAAATCGAAATATCCTCTTTTTCTTCCGTTTCGTTCAAAGCGTCAATGTATTCAGCTCTATCCTCAGTGAAAATTTTGATTAGTGGTTCTTGATGATACATTTGCACGTAGTTCATTAATAGTCTTGAAGTGCGTCCATTTCCATCCCCAAAAGGATGAATGTTAACTAAGTTGTAATGTATATCTGCAGAAAGTTTTAAGATATCATTTCCTGAAACTGTATCGATCCGTTGGTTTGTGTTTTCGGTTAATTGTCTAAGTAGTTTTTCAACCTTAGTAAAGTCAGGAAAGTATTTTCTATCCACATACACTTGAGCTTTTCTGATTTCACCTAAGGAAGTATCAAAGCTTCCTGATATGGAATTAACTATACCGCCTGTGTTTTTCATTACAAGTCCTGCGACTTGCTTAATCAATTCAATACTTACTTTTTCTTTGTTTTTGGATATTTCTTTTAGGAATAAAAAAGCTGCAAAATGGTCTTTGACCATCATGTGGTCTGTTAATGGTTTTCCTTTTGCAGTAATATCGTTCTCTATAAGCAGTTTGGTGTCATTTTCTGTAAGTGAACAGCCTTCAATTTTAGTAGAGTTGTATACAATAGAAATCATTGAAAACTTTTCGTAATCAATAGCATTTGATAAGCCTAATTTGAGATATTTCGCTCTTAATTTTTCTAATTCACCCCACATAATAATAGTTCAAATATAGTTGATTTCATTCAGAAAACAGAACTGATTGATGTGTTTTTTTGAGGGGCTACTTGAAATGTTTTTTCAGCTGTTTATTTGTATAATATCCATTTGTATGTTATTTTAAATATTTATACTGCTACTTTAAGTCTGGTTATTTCATAGTTAAAGTAGTATTATAGATTTTAAATCCCTAATGAATGAGATTGCTCCGCTGGAAATGTTTTCCTACGGTTTACCCAAGACCGCAGGTCTCTTAATTCTCTTTTACACTTCACTAAATCTTTCTTAATTCCTTAATGTTAAATTAAATCAATCCGGTCCGCTGGAAATATTTTCCTGCGGTTTGTTTGCTGTTTTTTAAATTTCACGTTGAGTCTATCGAAGGGCAATTATCAATTGTTACATTCACCCATTTTCAAATTAACTAATTTTCAAATTCCTATTGTTACATTTTCACATCGAAAAATTGTTACATTGAATAATTTTATTTATAAATTTGTTAAATACAACTAAATAGATATGAAGAATTTAATACGGTTTGATTGGGCGATGAAGAAATTGCTTCGTGACAAGGCTAATTATGGTGTATTAGAAGGTTTCTTGACTGAATTATTGAAGTTTGATGTATCCATTATTCAAATTGGAGAAAGCGAAGGGAATCAGCAATATGATAATGATAAATTTAATCGTGTTGATATACTTGCTCATACGTCAACTGAGGAAATAATACTTATAGAATTACAAGCGGATAGTCAATTGGATTATTTTCATCGTATGGCATATGGTGTAAGTAAATCTATCACAGAACATATTAAAATTGGTGAAAACTACGGTAAAATCAAAAAGGTGTATTCTGTAAACATTGTTTACTTCCACCTAGGTCAAGGGAATGATTATGTATATCATGGTAAAACTGAATTTAGAGGGTTGCATACGAATGATTTATTAGGATTAAGTAAATCACAACTAGAACAATATAAGGTTAGAGATGTGCATGAAATATACCCAGAGTACTATATTTTAAAGATTAACGACTTTAATGATGTAGCCAAAGATGGGCTAGATGAGTGGATATACTTCTTTAAAAACACAGAGGTAAAAGATAGTTTTAAAGCAAAAGGCTTGGACATGGTAAAGGAAAAACTTATGGTAGACAATATGAGCGATCTAGAGCGTCAATCGTATGGTCGGGACATGGAAAATAAAAGAAACCAATCTAGCACCATTGAAACTGCAATCATCGAAGGAGAAAAGAAAGGTAGAGTAGAGGTTGCTAAAAATGCTCTAAGTTTAGGATTAAGTATATCGGATATTTCAAAACTTACTGGTTTATCTGACGAAGAAATAAATAATCTAAAATAAAAAAAACATAAACATAATTATCCGGTCCGCTGGAAATGTTTTCCTGCGGTTTATTTACTTCATTATAGAGTTCCTATTGGTGCATTTTACATTGAATAATTGCTACATTTTCAATTGTTACATTCACCCATTTTCAAATTTTCAAATCAGCTAATTTTCAAATTACCAATGTTACATTTTCTCATTAAATAATTGTTTCAATCACCCATTTTCAAATCAGCTAATTTTCAAATTACTAATGTTACATTTTCTCATTAAATAATTGTTTCAATCACCCATTTTCAAATTTTCAAATCAGCTAATTTTCAAATTACTAATGTTACATTTTCTCATTAAATAATTGTTTCAATCATCCATTTTCAAATTTTCAAATCAGCTAATTTTCAAATTACCATTGTTACATTTTCATATTATATAATTGCTTCATTATCTGTTGCCAATTTCCTATTATTTAACTTGAATTTTTCCTTTTTTTAGCATTTTTCCCATTTGTGGATAAATTGTTAAAAAAAATATAGGTTTCTTATTTTTTTTAAAGTGTTGTTTTTTAAGGTTTTATATTTGAGATTCAAGTTCTGATTTATTATCCATAATTTATAATTCATAATTTTTCTTATCTTGTAAGTTTATACACATTTGATTGTTAAATCTAAGCAGTTGGATGTGTTTTAACAAGTTATTATTTTACCATTATATACCAAAAGTTATGAAGACTTTTTTACGAAATTTTATTTTTAATAGTAAACTTTTAGTTGTTTTCTTGTTGTTTATATCATCAAAAGCAATTGCTACAAATTATTATGTGTCAACAAGTGGAGCAGGTTCGTTTAATGGTACTGTAGGTAATGCCGCAACTACAATAGCGTATATTTTTACGAATTACGACTTAGGGTCCGGAGATATAATAAATGTTGCAGCAGGGTCTTATACTGAAAACAGTATTACCGTTGGAGCTAATGATGAGGGTTTTACCATTCAAGGAGCTGCACTTTCTAGTGGTGTTCCAACTTCAATTTTCACAGGAACTACTACTACTTGGTTTATGTATTTTAATAATGCTTTACAAGATAATATTACAATTAGTCAGTTAAAAGTAACAGGTTTTAGAGCGAATTCAGGTACTATGGCTGGAGGTTTTACAGCAATCGGAGGTGTTACAGGTTTGCAGTTTACTGATTGCTGGATGAACGATTTGGATGTACATACTTCTGCAGGAGCTACAACAAATGGAGGTGCGTTCACTTGCAGTACCGGGGCTGCAGCAATGTCTGTTACATTTACAGGTTGTACTTTCTCATATTGTAATTTAGAGGGGACGGCAAACGGGGCTGCTGTAGGGGTAAATATTGCATACGATGTGGATGTTGCATTTTCAAAATGTATTTTTTATAATAATTCGACTCAGACTGAATACTCAGGAGCTACAGCGGGAACAGGAAACGGATCATGTTTTTGGGCTGGAACTTCAGTTACTGCAGGATCTACATTGACTATGACAAATTGTTTAATGTATAACAATAGTACTTATCAGTATGGTCAAGTATTTATATCTCAAGGAAGTGGTAGTACAACGTCTAATATGACCTCTACTATCATGAACTGTACAATCTATAACAATACATCATCGGTAACTTCAAGTGCAACGGATAATGGAGGATTGTATTTTGGAGGTAATGCGACAATCACAAACTCCATTGTTTATGGAAATACAGCAGGAAGTTCAAAAGATATCGGAAGAGTAAATGGCACTGTAACAGTTGCTTATTGTAATTATGGTTCATATACTTCAGGTGTTTCTGTACCGACTAATTCTATTACAACTGATCCACAACTTACAGCTAATTATAAACTTGCTTATGCATCACCATGTATAAATGCGGGGACTTCTACTGGGGCTCCTTCTACGGATTTAGCATCAAATACTAGAACAGGAAATCCAGATATAGGATGTTATGAATTGATTTGTTCTACCTCCTACAGTGGTGCTTATGATGTAGGATCTACTGGTACTTGGACGAACTTAACATCTGCCGTCGCTGATTTACAATCATGTATGACAGGTGCGGTAACACTAAGTTTACAGTCTACCTATGACAATACCTTAGAAACATATCCTGTAACATTCAAAAACCTACCAACTTCATCTACTTCTTATTATCTTCAAATTCAACCAAAAACTGCAGCAACAGGTTTGGCAATTAAGTCATCAAGTACAACAGGGACAGTATTAATTGATGGAGCTGATTATATTTACTTTGTTGGTTATCCTGGTGGTACTTCAGGTGCAAGCTTAGATACCACGAATAACTTACGTATCGAAAATACAGGTGGTGGGTATACAATGAGTTTTATAAATGATGCAACTTATAATAGAGTTAAGTATTGTAAAATTAAAGGAGCAAATACAACTACAACTTCTGGAACAATTTATTTTGGAACAGGTTCTTCTACAGGGAACGATAGTACTACAATAAGTTACAACAAAATTTATAGTGGTTTAGCTGGAAAATCTGCTAATGCGATATACTCAAATGGTACTTCGTATGTGACAGATAATGTGGCAATAAAAAATAATTATATATCTGATTATTTTAAAGCAACAACAACATCAAGTGGTATATTTTTAGATGATTACAACTCTGCTTGGACTATTTCAAACAATAGTTTTTATCAAACGGCATCAAGAGCTGCTACGAATGCATCTGCTTTTCATAGGGTAATTTATATAAATTACACTTCTTCTGCTGGTTCCTCATTCATTATAACAGGTAATACTATTGGTGGAAATGCTTCAGATAATACAGGTTCTTATACTTTTACTGGATTTACTGGTGCAACTGCAGGTAATTTTTGTGGTTTATATTTAAAATTAGGTACAACTGCTAGTAGTGTGTTCAATAACACGATTAAGAATCTTGCTTTAACTGATATTTACACATCTGCATCTGCAGGTATGGAAGGTGGATTTACTGGTATAGCAGTGATGGCAGGTTCAGCAAATATAGGTGACGGAACTTCTGGTAACAAAAACGTTATTGGATCAACAACTTCATCAAGTAGTATTACATATTATTCTGCAGGTGCAACACCTTTAATATATGGAATATTTGTTAACTCCTCTAATACCGTAAGTGTAAACTATAACGACATAGCTGGTATTCAGACAAGTGCCTCTACTTTAAATACCATTGCCTATAAATTTATTGGAATTTATAATTACGGAGCAGGAACAATTTCTATATCCAATAATAATATTGGAAACACTTCTGCTAATATTGTTACTGGTGTTTCTACAACAACAGCTGGGGTGAATTTTTATGGAATTAAAAATGATGGTGCTACAAATATTACTATTAGTTCGAATACTATCTCATATTCTACGGCATATGGAACTGGGTCTGTAATTAATGCTGGTATTTATAATACTGCAGGTACTTCAAGTGTTTCTATTGCATCCAATACGATTTCGAATTTTGCTACAACTGGTTCTTCAGCTGGTTCTTCAGGTACAACATATGGAATTTACAATTCGATGACAAACACTTCTTCCATTAGTTCAAACACGATATCTACTTTTTCAATTAATAATGGTGCATTTTATGGAATTTACGATGTAGGTCTATTAACTACTGCTAGTAGATCACATACTATTACTTCTAACACTATTGGGTCTTCGTCGTCGAATGATATTTCAATAGCATCTTCCTCAACATCTAATCACTATGGTATTTTTATGGACCAGTTGAATCCTACAAGTGGAAATTTAACTACTGTTGCTTCATCACAAGCTTCACCAGCCTATTCAATTACATCAAACACGATTCAAAATATTACCCAATCAAGCGATGCTGGAGCTTCAACTAGCTTTACCGGTATTTCTATGAATAGAACGGGAGGTAGTTATACACATTATTTTTATATAGGAGGAAATACTATAACTGCTATAAAATATACTAATACCACGGATAGATCGATTAATATTTCTGGTATCTCAGCTACAATAGGAGGTGTATCTGGTGCTTATGGATATCAAATTGAAAAAAATAAAATTTATGGTTGTCAAATTTCAGCCTTGAGAGCTAGCGGTGCTTCTGCTAATTATTCAACTTTTTATGGTGTTTATGTTTCGAATCATTGGTCGGGAGGTACAAGTTATGTTACCAATAATTTAATTATTTTCAACAATGCTGCTCTAACAAACGGTTTAAATATTTATGGGGTCAACATTGCAACTAATAATAATCCAACACTCACAATAGCATATAATACAATATATATATATGGTTCTGATACTGGACCAGCTCTTTCAGGAAACGTTTCTGTTCAATGTGCAGTTTCTGTTAACAGTGATGGAAGTACAAATTCAATTTATTCGAATAATATATTTATAAATAATAGAACATCTACACACGCTTCATTATTAGGTACAATTCATAGAGGTACTACTCTTCCAGGGACCTGGTCTTATAATTATGGATGGGTAAATACTGCAAATACTTCAAATTTTGTTGTATGGCCTTCAAATAGTAGTACTTCAGCTACTTCATGGATTTCAACATATGCAACAGATGTAAATAATTACAATACGTCACTTGTTTCAGCTATTAATACGGATGGTTCTTTAGGAAGTTCTGCAGATTATGCTGCAGTAACAAGAGGAACAAATTTAAGTGCTACAACAGGTTGTACGTATGATATTATCGCTACTTCTAGAGCAACCCGAGGTGGATTTAGAGGATGTTATGAAGGGTCATGTACGGCGTATGGAGGTTCTTATAACGTTGGTACTGCAGGAACATGGACAAACTTAACTGCAGCAATTGGATCCTTGAAATCATGTGGTTTATCTGCTTCGGTTACTTTGAATCTTTTAAGTTCATACGATAACACCTTAGAAACTTATCCCGTTGCTTTTAAAGACATCCCAACTACCTCCTCCTATTCTTTGACTGTTCAACCGAATTCAGGGGCAACAGGTTTAGCTATTAAATCATCAAGTACTACAGGTACAGTTTTATTTGATGGTCAAGATTACACGTATTTTATTGGTTACCCTGGTGGTACTTCAGGTGCAAGTTTAGACACTACAAATAATTTACGTATCGAAAATACGGGGGGAGGGTATGCATTTAGTTTTGTAAATGATGCAACTTATAACCGAGTGAAGTATTGTAAAATAAAAAGTTATAATATAACAACAACTTCGGGTACTGTTAATTTTGGAACAGCAACTTCGACAGGAAATGACAGTACAATTATTAGTTACAATAAAATATATGGAGGGTTAGTTGCTAAACCTTGGAATGCAATTTATTCCAATGGAACTACGTTTAGTACAGATAATATTGCCATTCAAAATAACCAGATTATTGATTATGCACAAAAAGGAGTTTTTGCATCCACGTTAAATTCAGGCTGGAGCATCACAGCGAATCATTTCTTTCATATTGCAGCGCTAGTTCCATCCGCGAATATGAGTATGGTGTATATTAATAATATTGGAACTAGTTACGATGTGTCGAGTAATTACTTTGGAGGTCAAGCGCCTTCATGCGGAGGTTCAGCGTATGCATTTTCCGCGGCATATGATACGAAAATGATTTATTTTGGAACAGCAGTCACAGGTTCAAATACCATTAATGGAAATACGTTTAAAAATATTGCCTATACCTCAACCTTGAGTGGAGGACAATTTAGTTTTATTCAATTAGATGCAAGTGCAGCAAACTTTACAGTTGGTCAATCTGGATCTGGTAATACCTTTGGTGCAACGACAGGAACTGCAAACATTACGATTACTCCTAGTGTTGCTTCAAGCGATGTTGCAATGATTGATAATGCAGCAACAGGTACGATTAATATTAAATACAATACGTTTGGTGCAATTAGTGTTTTAGTAGGTTCAAGAACAACTGGATCCGATGTAATAATCAACAGCTCAGCAGGTACAAACAGCATTCAAAATAATACTATTGGTTCTACTGTAGCTAATAACATGGTATTCGCGGCTACTCAGTCAGTAACAACAGCTGGTGGTTGTGTCGGTATTTCTGTCACTGCAAATACTGGTCAAGATGTATCATCAAATACCATTCAGAATTTTAGTTCAACACAAACAGGAACAGCAGCCTATTTTTATGGAATTTATATGACATCTACCGGTACAGGTAATGTTTGTTCTTCGAATGATATTGGAGGTTCTTCCGCCAATTATATCTCACTATCCAAATACGCACAAGTCTATGGTATTGGTATTACAGGTACAGGAAGTTATACTGTGAATGCGAATTATGTAAGATATATAAATACAGCATATACTTCGTTAACATCTCTTTATGGGATTTCATATGTTGGTACTTCAGGAACCGCTACAATATCCAACAACTTTGTTAATACAATAACCTTGGCAGGAGGAGTTTTTTATGGTATAAATTGTGCTGCTACGTCAGCTACGAATACAATTTCAGGTAATCAAATTGGATCGTCTAGTTCTGCGGTAAGTATTGATATTAACTCTGCTTCTACGTCTTTACATGCTGGTATTGTATTAGGTTATTCAACAACTTTAGCAGGTACGTATGATTGTAATACAAATACTATTCAAGGTTTATACATAAATTCTGCACAATCTGTAGTTTCCTTGATTTATGGTATAGAATTGGCCTATACAGGTACAAGTGGTGGAGGTGGTGCTGTGACGTATACATTAACGAGTAATACAATTCGAAATTTACATAGGGAGAGTACTGGAGGTCAAGCAGCAATTATTGCTGGTGTTCATAGGAGTCCTGGCTACACAACAACTTCTTTAGTAGAAAAAAATAAAATTTATGATCTTGTAAATAAAGCTGGTAGTTCAGCAGGTTTTATAAAAGGGGTTTCATTTTTAGGTACATCAAATTCATCTACATTTTTTATTTCTAATAACTTAATAGTATTAGATAATGCATCGTATTCGACAGAATCATATCTTTATGGAATAGATATAAATTGTTCCTCATTAACAGGTAACACAATTAATGTTTACCACAATACAATATATATTACAGGTACAAATCCTTCAGGTACGACTTGTAAGACAGCTTGTTTAACTACAGATCAAAATGGAGTTTCAGGATGGGTATTAAATGTAATAGGAAATATCTTTAAAAATGATCGTGCTAACACAGCTGGAACTGTAAAACATTATGGTTTCGTATTTTCAGCAACTTCTGGTGGAGGAACAAACAATATCAACTATAATTTTTATTCTGTTACAGATGCTACGAATTTTAATCTATATTATAATAATGTCGCAAAAACATTTGATACTTGGGTGACAGCATTGAGTTCCTTAGGCGAATTAAATGCTGCTAATACAGGTGCAATTACAATTAACACTTCAACTGGAGCAGTAACAGGTGGTGAAAAATATTTAGGTAGATCAAGAGGTTCGAGTGGAATTACACAAGATATTACAAATGCAACTAGAGCAACACGTCCTGTGAAAGGATGTTATGAGGTTTCTTGTACTCAAGAGAGCGGGACGCTTACGATTGGTGCAACAGGATATGATTATACCACACTAACAGCAGCAATTAATGTACTTCAAACATGTGGATATTCTGGTCCTGTTATTCTTGAATTACAACGTAATTATGTTTCAACCTCTGAAACATACCCATTGACATTTGATGATAGACTTTCGGCTACAGCTATCAAAACAATTACTATTCAACCTAACTCTGATGTTGTTTCGGGAGATAATATAACAGTTTCGGGTTCTAATTCAACGTCCATATTCTATTTAGATAATATCAGTGATATTTATTTTGATGGTAGACCTAATAGCACTGGCTCATCTTCTGTATTAACAATTGCAAATACAAATACTTCAGCACCTGTATTTACATTTATAAACGATGCAGATACCAATTCAATCAATTATTGTACAATTAGTGGTAGTTATACTGCAGGTTCAACAATTCTATTTTCGACTGCTACATCAAATGGAAATACGTACAATATGATAAAAAATAATACGATTCAAAACTACTCAGGAAATTTCCATAAGTATGGTATCTATTCTTTAGGATCAGCTTCGTATAAAAATAATGCCAATTTCATTTATGGAAATAGTTTTGTGAACTGTCTTACAGCAGGTGTTTATTTAACAACTAACACCACCAATTGGAGGGTTGCTAGTAATCATTTATATCAGACGACTGCATCTCAAACTATAACAGCCTTGTCCTATGGTATTTATGCTGACGCAGGGACTACACATAGTATTGGAAATAATTACATAGGTGGTATGGCTACAAGTTGTGGAGGAAATGCTTATACTGTTACTTCAAGTACTAACACTGCTGTTTATCATCCAATTTATATATCGGGTGTCACAACTCCTTACATACAAGGTAATACAATTCGTAACATTAGTACTACTTATTCTTCCACAGCTATTACCTCAGGCGCAGGTCAGTTTACAGGGATATATATTACAGGTGCCACAAATGCTTATGTTGGAGATACTACAGGAAATATGATAGGGGATACAACTGCGAGTGCTTCTTATGATATTGGTGTTTTTGGTACTACTGGAAGTTATATTCAAGGTGTCTATGTTTCAGCTTCAGGTGCATCGTCGGTTAAAAATAACATGATTGGTGATTTTAATACTACGAACTCAGCGGCTGTCGGTTTTGTGTTTTATGGTATAAATACAGCAGGTGGTGGTGCACTTACCATTTATTCAAATAAAATAGGTAGTTATTCTACAGCGTCCTCCATTGCAATTGGAGGGAATACAACTGCTGCAGGTGTATGTTCTTTTTATGGAATTAACAATTCTTCCTCAGGGGTGATGACCATTGATTACAATTATATTTATAATTGTAAAGTATGGGGCTCTGGTGCTTCATTGTGTTATGGGATAGCAAATACGAATGCTTCAACATCTTCATCCATTAGTAATAATACGATGTTTAGTTTATCACAAGCAACTACAGGTACGAACACTACTGCAACAGTAACAGGTATTTATAATACTGCTGCTCCTGCAATAGCTATATCTTCGAATACGATAAAAGGAATGACCTTAAGTAACGGTTATTTTATTGGTGTTTACGATAACGTTGCTGCTTCAGGTACACATACAATTTCAAGTAATACGATAGGTTCAAGTACTTCTACATGTGCCATAGCTTCAGCGATTGCAACTGTAAATGCTGGTATCCAAATAGGAAGTACAGGAACTTATACGCTTACCAGTAATACAATTCAGTATATTTCGACATCTGGTGCAGCTGCAACAAAAATTTATGGTGTTTATAATGTCTCGACTGGTACTGTTGGAATAACATCAAACACAATTCAATACCTCTCATCTTCAAGTACAGGTAATGCAATTTCAATCGCAGGTGTTTATAATGCTTCCACAGGAACATTAAATTTAACAACAAGTACGATCAAACAATTGACCTCGTCAGGAACTGGAGATTATGCAAGTACTATTTATGGAACTTATTGGGGAAATACTCCAACAGGAACATTAAGTCGTAACATGATTATGAATTTGAGTGTTGCAAATGTATATAGTGCTACTAATCCAATTATTGCAGGATGTTATTTCACAACTGCTGGTGGAGCACTCAATATGTATAACAATTTCATATCTTTAAATAATAATGGTGTTACCACAAGTAGTCCTAAAATTTATGGTGTTTTTGCGACACTTTCATTTGCAGCGACTATGTATTATAATACCATTCAGTTATATGGCTCTCATGCCAATGGTGGTACTCCAAGTTCTGGATGTGTATATTTTTTCGCAGCAGATAATACTATCGTAGCTATTAAAAACAACATATTCCAAAACAATATTTCTACAGGTACGAACTATGTTTATTATCAACCAAATGCTTCTACGCATACCAGTGGTACAGTAGATTTCAATTTTTATAGAGTTGCAATTGCTAAAGCAACAACAACCTATGCAAATACTGCAGCTACACCTCTTTCAGCATCAATTGCAAATACAGCTGCTAGATTAGGAGCTAGTAGTGCATTCGTTGCTACAGATCAAGGAACAGACATTACAATTACGGCAACAACTGCAGTTATAAGTACAGCTGATTTATCAGTTTTAAACACGGCTATCCCAACACCAACAGACCAACGTGCTGCTGTAGGTAGTGTAGATATTTATAATACTTCTAGAAGTAGTAATGTTTACGTTGGTTGTTATTACGGAGCTCCTACGAATTATTACACAAATACATCGACATCAAATACGGATGCAAATGCATTAGCAAACTGGAATTCACAAACCGATGGTACTGGTGTTGCTCCGGCTAGTTTTACTACAACTGCATACAATTATTATGTGCAAAATGGTCATAAGTATAAAATTGTAACAGCAACTTGGACTGGAAATTCATCTAGTACATTAACAGTACAAACAGGTGGTGCGTTGGATTTAAATGGTCAGTCTATTTCTACTTGGGGAGCTGTTACACTAAGTGGAACTGGCGTTTCCAGTTCTGGAGCTTTGATAAATACAGGAGGGACTGTTACTTGTACTAATAATATTACCTTAGGCGCTGCCGCAACAATCATGTCTTCAGGTTCTGCAGGTTTGACATTATCAGGAACTATTACCAATGCTTCTTACACCTTAACAGTAGACGGATCAGATGCTACTTCGTTATCTGGTATAATAAGCGGAACAGGCGGAATAACCAAGTCAGGTTCGGGTACATTAACGTTATCTGCTGATAATACCTATTCAGGTACAACAACTGTAAGTGCTGGTACATTAAAACTTGGTGCAACTGGGGGGGCGACAAATACTCCTTTAGGAACAACAGGTGGTGCAACGGTGGTGTCCAGTGGAGCGTCCTTAGATGTTGCTGGATATAGTTTAGGTACTACCGAAGGTTTAACAATTAATGGTACTGGACTTTCAAGTGTGGGAGCTTTAACGAATAGTAG
>CANGOF010000056.1 GCA_947455515.1 Flavobacteriia bacterium | reverse complement strand
GTCTAAAGTAGACATACATAAGAATCATTAAATAATATTGGAATGTATTTAGCACCAGAAAAGAAAACAGAAATCTTCGCAAAATACGCGGGATCTGAAACAAACACAGGATCTGCAGAAGGTCAAATCGCTTTATTTTCTTACAGAATCTCTCATTTAACAGAGCACTTAAAGAAAAATAGAAAAGATTATGGAACACAACGTTCTTTGCAATTATTAGTTGGTAAAAGAAGAAGTCTTTTGGATTACTTAAAAAAGAAAGAAATTTCTCGTTACCGTGCTATCGTGAAAGAATTAGGATTACGTCGTTAATAACAAGTTATCTTTATAAAGAAAAGGCATTTGAATTATCAAATGCCTTTTTTTATGGAAAAAAGTCGTAAATTCGTTACGCAAAATAAATTGTAAATAAATCAAATATGAATATAGTTAAAAAGTCCATCACTATTGGAGGGAAAAGTATCTCCATCGAGACAGGTAAATTAGCGAAACAAGCTGATGGCTCCGTAGTGTTACAAATGGGCGAAACTGTAATGTTAGCAACGGTTGTTGCAGCACCTACAGCGAAAGATGGAGTAGATTTTTTACCATTAACGGTAGATTACAAAGAGAAATTCGCTGCGGCAGGTAAAATCCCTGGTGGATTCTTCCGTAGAGAAGCACGTCCTTCGGATGGAGAAGTATTAATCATGCGTTTAGTGGATCGTGCATTGCGCCCATTATTCCCGGATGATTACCATGCGGAAGTTCAGTTAATGATTCAGTTGTTATCCTATGATGGAGAACACCAACCAGATGCTTTATGTGGTTTAGCTGCTTCAGCTGCTATCGCAGTTTCTGACATCCCTTTCAATGGACCAATGTCTGAAGTAAGAGTAGGTAGAGTAAACGGTGAATACGTTATCAATCCTACAGTTTCTGAAATGAAAAATTCGGATATCGATATTATGATTGCTGGTACAGTGAAAGATATCGTAATGTTAGAAGGTGAAATGAAAGAAATTTCCGAATTGGAAATGGTAGATATCATCAAATTGGCTCACCAAGCAATTATCGAACAATGTAACTTCCAATTAGAATTAGCTAAATTAATTCCAGTTGCTGCAGTTAAAAGAGAATACAATCACGAGACTCATAACGAAGAAGTTAAGAAAAATGTTTTCGATTTCTGTTTCGAAAAATGTAAAGATGTTGCTCGTCAAGGTCTTGCTTCTAAAGTGAAAAGAACGGAATTGTTCGACGCTGTTAAAGCTGAATTCAAAGCACAATATACAGAAGAACAATTAGCTGAAATCAATAGTTTTATTTCTGTTTACTTCTCTGAAGTGAAGAAAAAAGCGGTTAGAACAGTTATGGTAGAAGAAGGTAAACGTTTAGATGGACGTAAATTCGACGAAATTCGTCCAATTTGGGCGGAAGTGGATTACTTACCTATCGTTCACGGTTCTGCTGTATTTACACGTGGAGAAACGCAATCATTGACTACACTTACTTTAGGTGGTAAAATGGATGAGCAATTGTTAGACGGTGTTACTTTCCGTGGAACTGAAAAATTCATGTTGCATTATAACTTCCCTCCATTCTCTACAGGGGAAGCAAAACCATTACGTGGTACTTCTAGAAGAGAGGTTGGACATGGTAACTTAGCATTAAGAGCATTGAAAAATGTATTACCGGATGATAATCCATACACAATTCGTTTAGTTTCTGAGATTTTAGAATCCAATGGTTCTTCTTCCATGGCAACTGTTTGTGCTGGTACATTAGCATTAATGGATGGTGGTGTTCAAATCAAAGCGCCAGTTTCTGGTATCGCAATGGGATTAGTTGCTGAAGGTGGTAAATTCGTAGTTCTTTCCGATATCTTAGGAGATGAAGATCACTTAGGTGATATGGACTTCAAAGTAACTGGTACAGCTGCTGGTATCACAGCATGTCAAATGGATATCAAAGTAGATGGTTTACCTTATGAAGTATTGATCCAAGCGTTAGAACAAGCTCGTGCGGGACGTTTACATATCTTAGATAAAATCATTGAAACAATAGCTGTTCCAAATCCTGAATTGAAACCACAAACTCCACGTATTGAAGCGTTCAACGTTCCAAATGAAGTTATTGGTGCAATCATCGGACCTGGAGGTAAAATCATCCAAGCTTTACAAAAAGAAACGAATACTGTTATTACTATCGAGGAAATTGAAGGTGGTGAAGGTCGTGTTCAAGTAATGTCTAATAATGGTGACGATATGAAAGCTGCAGTGACTAAAATTCGTCAAATTGCTTTCCCTCCAGTGGTAGAAGAAGGTGCTGAATACGAAGGTAAAATCAAATCATTACAAGCCTACGGATGTTTCGTAGAAATCCTACCTGGAACAGACGGATTAATCCATATCTCTGAGTTTAACTGGGAGAAAATTGCTAAAATGGAAGACGTTTGTAAAGAAGGAGATATCGTTCGTTTCAAAGTGATGGGTAAAGACCTTAAAACTAAGAAATGGAAACTTTCTCGTAAAGTATTACTTCCAAAACCAGAAAGAAAAGAAGAAGAAGTAACTTCAGAATCGAAAGAAGCTTAATTCTTTTTATAAAATAATGAAAGTCCAGGCAGTTTTGTCTGGACTTTTTTTGTAATAAATAGTTAAGTAGTTCGTTTATAGAGAAACCCCTTTTATTTATTATTATGAGATTATATTTTAATAGAGAAAAGCTTGAAAATTGGTAATGTTATTGAGAATAGAAATTTCACTCTAAATGGAAAGCCTACGAGTAGTTATATTTCAATCTCGGATTCAAATGATATAGAAAGAATATCAATTCATACATTTTTCAGGACTTTTGGAAGGACATTTTACCAGCGTGATTTCGAATACAATAATGCTGGTTTAGTAAAAAGATCGTCATTTAGTTATAAAGGCAAAGTAGAATCTAATACGGAATATGTAATTAGTTAGTTTTAGGTGATATTATAAAATAAAAAAAGGCTGTCGAGAATATTTCGACAGCCTTTTTGATAATTAGATTTGATTACTCTTTAATGAATTTCAAAGTCTCATTTTTGTTATTTGATTCAATTTTAATAAAATATACTCCTTTATCTAAATCTTGAATGGAAAGCGAATTTGAATTTGTAAATGTTTTTACCATTTTTCCTGATTGATCTAAAATGGATATATTTGAGTTGATTAGGTTTTCTCCAAGTACATAAAGTATATCTTTTGCTGGGTTTGGAAAAATAGTAAAAGAAGTAGAATTTAGTTCAGAAATACCAGTTGTAGGTTTTGGATCAACCGGTACTTTTGCGTTTTTATCTCCTTTATATTTAGATAAGACAAATGTTTTATTAACAATAGGGTCATTAGAAATACTGATATATGCTTTCAAATTTGAATGCGTGTAAATTGGTAAATTAGAAATGGAGTGGTCATAATACTCATATTGATCACGTACTAAAGTAGAATTTACCGTACCAATTAATTGTAAAGTAACTGTTGCATTGACTGAATCTTTGATGTGATAACGTAAAACATTTTTAAATTCTGTAGCTGCATCTATTTTCAATATACCTAAACCATCAACTTCTGCTTTTGAAGAACCTAAAGCAGCTGAAGTGGCATTATAAGTTACAGGGGATGTAATTGTATAATAAATTTCTCCCTTTAAATCATCATTTTTAAATGAATTTAATTGAAATGGATAAGTATGTGTTATCTCATTATTTAAATCAAAAAGAGCTCTAACATCACCATAATCTTTGGTGTTAAAAAAGTAACCCACACAACTGCGATCATTAGCCGTCGAGCTATAAAAAGAGGTTAAAAAGTTTTCAAATACAATTGCTTTATTTGCTTTTGTGTATAAAGAATTATATTTTGTTGTTGCTGGATCTACAACTGAAATAAGTGATTTATTTAATGTATCAGGAATATTTAACTTTGTAAAATCCCAAACTACATTGGATCCTTTGGTCGATGCATAGTCCGACGTCAAAGAGTCACAAACATACATGGAAACCGAAGTACCAACTGCAGCTTCATTTGATTGTGTGAAATTTTGAGAAAATGCTTTACTGCTTAACAACAAAGCAACAATTAGTAGTTGTTTTTTCATAATCTTTTATTTATTCAAATATAAGACGTTAAAATATACCAAAGGTTGTTTTAAACCGAAGAAATAAAAGAAATGGTTAACTTTATAAAAAAAACACTATGATGCATCTTGGTCAATTTAATACACTTACTATTTTACGTTTTACTGCGCCGGGTGCGTATTTAGGTGATGATGAGGATAATGTAGTACTTCTTCCGACTAAATACATTCCGGAAGGTGCTGAAATAGGGGAGGAAATAAGTGTGTTTTTATACCTCGATTCAGAAGATAGAATTATTGCTACTACATTAAAACCCTTAGTGGAAATCAATGAATTTGCCTGTTTGAAAGTGAATCAAGTAAGTCATTTCGGAGCATTTATGGAGTGGGGGATAGAGAAAGATCTATTAGTTCCATTTAAAGAACAAAATCAAAAAATGGAAGAAGGTAAATCGTATATCGTTTATCTTTATTTGGATGAAGCAACACAAAGATTAGTGGCTTCCTCTCGAATTCGTCGTTTTATTGATTTTGAACATGTACTTCTGAAAGAAAATGATGAAGTTGATTTATTAGTGTCAAATACTACTGAATTGGGTAAAAACGTTATTGTTAACGATACATATAGTGGTTTAATTTATAAGAATGATATTGTTCGACCACTTAGATATGGTGAAAGATGTAAAGGCTATGTGAAAAAAGTTCGTGAAGATGGAAAACTTGATATTTCGCTTGAAAAGATTGGTTTCATTAAAATGGACGATAATTGTGAGCGAATTCTTAATTATTTATCAGAACATGACGGTCGAATGAATCTAACAGATAAAAGTGACCCAGATACGATTAGAGAAGAAGTTGGTATGAGTAAAAAAACGTTTAAAAGTGCCATAGGTATACTTTATAAACAAAAATTAGTGGTAATTAATTCGGATCATATTCGAATTGGTGATTTTTAAGGTACGCACTTCTATTTAACATAATATATGGCGTCACTTGAAATTCTATGTCCTTGTGGTAAGAATACTTTATTATACAGAGATTGTTGTAAATTGATTCATAACAATATATTCAAGGCTTATACAGCGGAGGATTTAATGCGTTCCAGGTATTCAGCATTTGTTCTTTGTATGGGAGATTTTCTATTGCAGAGTCATTCAATTCAATATAAAGATCCATTATCCATTCATAATACTATACATTGGGCAAAATCTGTTGCTTGGAATAGATTAGAAATAATTTCTAAATCCAATGGTTTAGAAAATGAAACATTTGGCACGGTTGAATTTAAAGCTTACTTTAAAGAAAAGAATAAACTAAAATGTATTCATGAAAATTCTTATTTCATCAAAGAGAATTTGCATTGGGTCTATTTAAATCATATCTAATTCACCGCTTAATATTCCTTAATTTATAAATTGTCTTATAATTAATATTATGTTAAATAGAATATTGTAATGTAAGGATGTTGCACGCAACATCCTACATTGTAAATAATACAAATTATAATAGCTCTATCAAATCTATCAATCGATTTGAATATCCAGATTCATTATCATACCATCCAACCAATTTAACCATATTGCCAATAACGTGAGTTAAATCACTGTCAAAAATTACGCTACTTGCATTACCAACAATATCTACAGAAACAATTGGATCTTCAGTATAAGTTAAAATGTTTTTCAAATAAGTATCTGAAGCTTCTTTAAATGCAGCATTGATTTCATCAACGCTTGGTGCATTACTGACTATTAATGTTAAATCAGTTAAACTACCATCTGGTACAGGTACACGCATTCCACATCCACCAAAATGACCATCTAATTCAGGAAAAATCTTAGTTAATGCTTTTGCAGCTCCTGTAGAAGTTGGTACGATAGACAAAGCTGCAGATCTTGCTCTTCTTAAATCTTTATGAGGTGAATCATGTAATCGTTGATCCGTTGTATAGCTATGTATTGTTGTTATATATGCACTTTCGATTGTGGTTAATTTTCGAATTACTTCGATCATTGGTGCTGCTGAATTAGTAGTACATGAAGCGTTAGAAATAACTTGATCACTATCATCTAATAAATTATCATTTACCCCTAAAACAACTGTTTTTATATCCTCGTCATTGGCAGGCGCACTCAAAATGACTTTTTTTACTCCTGGCCTTTGTAAATGTAAATTAGCTTTTTCTCTTGTTAAAAATAAACCAGTGGATTCAACAACGATTTCCACACCATATTTTTCCCATGGAATATTGGAAGGATCTTTTTCTTGAACAAAATGAATTTTTTTTCCATTTTCAAATTCAATCGAATTTTCGTTAATCGTAAACTTTTCTTTTAATCCACCATGTACACTATCGTATTTCAATAAGTGCGCTAAAGTATTTATATCCGCTAAATCATTAACGACAGCAACATCGATATTGGTTTTAGAAAGACTCAATCGAGTAAAACACCTTCCTATTCTTCCAAAACCATTTACCCCAACTATTTTTTTTGATTCTTTCATAATCTGAGATTTTAAAAATGAATACTAATACATTAGTAAGAAATTTCCATCCTGAGAAATAGAACTCCCATTATTAAAGGTAATATTTAATTTGTAGAAATATACCCCTTCGTCTACTATTCTACCAAATTTATCCCTTCCATCCCAGCCATCTTTTTGACCAGATAATATACTCATGATACTCCCCCATCGATTGTAAATCTCACATTTGAATTCTTTGACGTCTCCAGTATTAATATAAAAAATATTATTTCCAACTTTTGAGCTTAAACTCATAACATTAGGAATGTTTAAACATAATTTTGTATTTATATGAATAGTAGTATCATAGCCTACTCCTGTACAACCATAATCGGTCATGACTGTGTATTTATAGGTGTTTGCACCCAAAATCTTTGGAGTGATAAATGTTGAATCTTGTGCATTATTAGTTATCGCTCCCTTTTCATCTAAAACCCACTCCGATTTTTTTAATGTATTTTGATAGCTTTCAATTTTAGGAAACGCTTTGGAATTAAACATAATCCCCCAGTCAAAAATATATCCATCATCTCCTTCGTTATTATCTGAAATTGTTAGTTTCCAGTTGCCTTTTATAGGACATCCAATAAAATTACTGAAAGATTCTTCAGGTATATAAATTCCGTCGGGATTCATCGCTGGCATTCCTATAATATTTGTTTTAAAATTTTGAACTAAATACTCATCGCCCATTGTTCCAAAATTAGCATTCATTGTAGAAAAACAATATTGCATATGAGGATCACCATGTTGATCAACTCCTGTCATGTCTAAATCGTTTCCGAGTTTGGTGTCTTTACCATCAAATCCACCTGGAATTGTCCCTGGGTTACTTGTCTTAAAACTATTTATGATAACTGCACTTTTTCCTGAAGGACAAGTCAATACAATTTCTAAATCACCAAGATAAGAATGCTCCATAGCCATGCAAACTTGCTCAATGTCTTCTTTAGATTTTATTATGGCATTATTTCCAAAATCGTCTATCAAAATTTTAGATTCAAAAACTTGACCCTGGATATCTGGAATGGGTGTATTTGCTTTGTAAAGTCCCCCAATACTATATAATCCTTTTGCTAAATAGATTGGGTCACCTTCATGTGTACCATCTTTTTTAGGCATAAAAACATTCACAACCTTGTCCATACAAATGTTATTTGGAACAGTTTTAAATGCTAAATATTTAGGAACTGCAGAAACTTGAATACGGCACAAAGTAGAGTCTAATTTCCAAGAATAAAACACATCATTAACTACCGTATCTTTGTAAATATTTAACGTAACATAATAGCCATTACTGTATTTTGGTTTAAATACTAATGTATCTTTTTGATAAAAACCAATTCCTCCTATAATCCATTCATATTTAAGTTGACTTGATGAAATAGTTGGATCAATAAATGTTAATTTAGGACTTAGAGTTAATGAATCTCCAAAACAAATTCTAACAATTATAGTATCTTTATTTACAGTCGAAGTATCTTTTCCATTGTGGTTTACTTTTATTTCTGAAGATACAAGTTTAGGGATAGGCAATTGAGCTATCAATATATTGTTTACTAAAATAATACTAAAGAGGAAGATGAGTTTTCTAAAAAACATAGATTTTTATTAGGTATCTACACAAATTTACTAATTAATCTAGATGTAAAATTCATTAAGTTAGATTACTTTTGCACTAACTATTAACAGCTATAATACGTATTATTTTACTCAAATTCATCGAAGTGTTTAAATTGTTAAATAAATTTAAGGTGTTGATAGTTATTTGTTTAATAGCTTTAATCTATCCTTTTAATTTAAATTCTCAAAAAGATTCGGCCTCTGTAACTAATTATAGAAATAATTTTGTGTTATTCAATGATTTTGGTTTTAATACAGCTCCATTTAATATAGAATCAACCGTTAAAAATCAAACTATTACATCTAAGTTTCGTAATAACATACATGATTTTTATGGCATAGGTTGTAATTTTAAATGGTTTTCTTTCCGTTTAAACATTCAATTACCAGGTTCTGTAAAACCATCCAAATATTATGGACATTCTAAATATTTTCATTTAGGTTTTGATTTCACTTACAAACAAATGTTTTTTGATGTCGATTTGTATAGGTATAAAGGATTTGCATTAATGGATGCTTACAAATTGAATTCCAATTTAGATCTAAAACATCCTAACGATATATTTAGTGAACTTACAACCAATAGTTTTTCAATTAATTCATGGTACTTTCATAAAAAAAACTTTTCAATGGCAGCTCTTCGTGGCAAAACTGCCGTTTTTAATAAAAAAGCGATAACATGGTACTTGAAAGGGACTATTAATTCATTCGGTGTTATTAATTCACCCTCTATTCTCCCATCATATTTGTTTGATCCACTTAATTCTAAAACAAGTGCTAATTCGATTCATGCGTTTGATATAGGTGTTGTGCCAGGGATAGCTTTTGAAAATTGTAAAAATAATTGGCATTACAACGTACTCGCAGGATTAGGTGTGGTAATTCAAGAAAAAGGTTATCATACGGAGTTAAACGCTCGATATTTTATTGGTTTGGCACCACGATTTGATATTCGATTTATGGGTGGATATAATACGCCGAGTTGGTTCTTTATGTTACATACCGATTTCGATAACAAATCAATCGACTTTGTTTCTATGAAGTATACTCAAACCTATTTAAATATTCGTTTGGTTGGAGGATACCGTTTTGGTGTCAAAAAATAACACAAAAAAACCTCGAATTTCTTCGAGGTTTCCAATTATAAAATTCTAATTAATAATAGATTTTACGTTGTACTTTAGTTACATATTTAGCTAAACGAATAACTTGTTTTGTATATCCAAACTCATTATCATACCAAGCATATAAAACCACATTTTCTTCATCTGGAGAAACAATCGTAGCTTTAGAATCATATACAGAACAACAAGTGTTCCCAATAATGTCTGAAGAAACTAATTCAGGGTCAAAGGAATAATAAATTTGATTTACTAAATCACCATTTAAAGCAGCGTCTTTTAACAAAGCGTTTACTTCATCTACCGATGTTTTCTTACCTACATTTAAATTTAAGATAGCTAATGAACCATTTGGAGTTGGTACACGTACGGCATTTGCAGTTAATTTATCTTTCAATCCTGGAATAACTTTGGTTACAGCAGCTCCAGCTCCTGTAGATGTGATTACCATATTGATTGCTGCTGAACGCCCTCTACGAGAACTTTTATGCATATTATCTAATAAATTTTGATCATTAGTATAAGCATGAACTGTTTCAATATGTCCTTTAACTACTCCTAATTTTTCGTGAATTACTTTCAAAACTGGGGAAATAGCATTTGTTGTACATGATGCTGCTGAAAAAATATTTTCATTTTCTAAGTCTAATTCTCCTTGATTTATCCCGTAAACTACATTTGGAATTTCTTTACCTGGTGCAGTTAATAGTACTTTTGTAGCTCCTTTGGATTGTAAATGTCTTGATAAAGCTGTTCTATCAGTAAATACTCCTGTATTATCAATTATTAAAGCATTTTCTATTCCATACGCTGTATAATCTATATCTTCAGGATTAGATGCATCAATCATTTGAACTACTTGTCCATTAATTATTAAAGCTCTTCTTTCTAAATCTGGTTCAACTGTACCTTTAAATGCACCGTGAACAGAATCCGTTCTTAATAAAGATGCTCTTTTAATAATGTCTTTGTCTGTAGCTCCACGAGTAACTATGGCACGTAGACGTAACTGTTGACCTTTACCTGCTTGTTTGATTAACTCACGTGCAGCTAAACGTCCTATACGACCAAAACCATACAAAACAACATCTCTTGGTTCTAAACCACCAGCTGAAACAACATCATAACCAGCTAATTTATTTTCTAAAAATGCTCTTTTAGAAGTGAAATTAGCTTGTTCAGCAATCCATTCAGTAGCTAATTTACCAATATCTAATTTAGATGGTGCTAAATTCATCTCGTAAATTTCTGTAGCTAATTCAGAAGTTGTAAATACGTCTACTGGTTTCTCTACAACATTTTTTGAATAATCATGTAAATTCAAAATTTCTGATACTGTTCTATCTAATAAATGATTTCTATATAAAACTAATTCGATTCCTTTATCGTAAAGCAACTCACCAGTTTTACTAGCTAATACTACAGCAGCACGCTCTTTTTGAACATGTGCGTTTAATTCTTTTTCGTAACCTACAGCAGATTCCATGTGTTAAAATTGAAAATTAATATATAAACAAAAAACGGCTGAACTTCTAAAAGTTACAGCCGTCAATACTATCCTAAATATGATTTTAATAATTTATTGCGAGATGTATGACGTAATCTACGAATCGCTTTTTCTTTGATTTGACGTACACGCTCTCTGGTTAAATTAAACTTGGCTCCGATTTCTTCAAGTGTTAATCCATGATTCATTCCAATTCCAAAAAATAAACGAATAATTTCTCTTTCTTTATCAGTTAAAGTACTTAAAGATCGTTCAATTTCTTTTTGTAAAGATTCAGCCATTAAAGCATGATCCGCCTTTGGGGAATCAGCATTTGCCATAACATCCATTAAAGTACCACCATCTTCAGAAGTTGATAATGGCGCATCCATAGATACGTGACGTCCTGAAACGTTTAAACTTTCTTTAATTTTATCTTCAGGAACTTCCAATGCTTCTGCTAACTCTTCAGCAGAAGGTTGTCTCTCAAATTCTTGTTCTAATTTAGAAAATGCCTTATTGATTTTATTTAGAGAACCTACTTGATTTAGAGGTAAACGAACAATACGTGCTTGTTCTGCTAAAGCTTGTAAAATGGATTGTCTAATCCACCATACAGCATAGGAGATAAATTTAAATCCACGAGTTTCATCAAATTTTTGTGCAGCTTTAATCAATCCTAAATTACCTTCATTTATTAAATCAGGAAGTGTTAAGCCTTGGTTTTGATACTGCTTTGCTACGGAAACTACAAAACGTAAATTTGCACGAGTTAATTTTTCTAAAGATTTTTGATCTCCTTGTTTAATTTTACGAGCTAATTCTACCTCTTCTTCAGCGGTGATTAATTCCTCTTTACCAATATCTTGTAAATATTTGTCTAAAGATTGACTTTCGCGATTTGTAATCGACTTGGTAATTTTAAGTTGTCTCATGTTTACTAACCTTCTTTTATAGAATGAACCCGAAAAATTGAGTGCAAAGGTACAACGAAAAAATTAGCAATTCCAAATTTAATTTTGCAAATTTTAAATTAATTGAAAGGAAGTGTTAACGTAACGTATATATTGACTCATAACTAATAACGTATAAATAGTGTTTTAGTTGCATTCTAATTTGAATTAATCGATAATTGCTTGATGAATAACCCCTTCTTTCGTATTTTCCTTGGGAGAGCCAATGTTAAATATTGCATCTCCTTTATTTACTATCGGTGCTTCATTAACACAAAAAACATATCCATCTATGGTAGATTTCACTTTTCTTTCAATTTTTCCAAATGGATCTGTGATTAAACCTAACAAAGTACCTACAGTTACTCTTGTTCCATTTTTGATTAAAGGCAAAAACATACCTGAATGACTGGCTCTTAACCATTTGGTAGCTTTTATCATGACAGATTGATGTTCGTTTTTATCCAATTTGAAGTGTCTTAATTCTAAAGTATGCATCATTCTTTTAATCCCTTCCATACCTTCTTGTATGATAAATTCATCAATAGAATTCGTTTTTCCACCTTCAAACAATAAAAAATGTTTTCCTCTTCTATGCATCGATTCGCGAATTGTTTTGGAGATATGTGAAGAATGAATAATAAAAGGTGGATTAAATATTTTTGCTAATCGGACACTTTCTTCGTCTCTAAATACACATCTTATTTGAGGGAAATTACTTCTTTGAGATGCACCAGTATGAAAATCGATAATGTAATCCGTATGGGGTGCAATTTCTTTCATGAAATGATAAGCAAATTGGCTTGCTAACGATCCGCTTTTTGATCCAGGAAAACAACGATTCAAATCACGACCATCTGGTAATTCACGAGAAACATTTAAAAAACCAAAGATGTTAAAAATGGGTATACATATAACTGTTCCTTTTGTAGGTTTATGCCATCCTTTATGAATCATTCTACGAATAATTTCCATTCCATTTATTTCATCACCGTGCATACCAGCCATCAACAACAATACTGGCCCTTCTTCTAAACCTCGACTTACAATAACTGGTACTTGAATCGGCGTACTAGTATGTAAACGAGCAACGTCTAAATTTAATTCTTCTGTTTTACCTGGAAGAATTTCTTTTCCTAAAATGATTATTCTTTTCAAGCTTATTAATTATTTTTTGACATTTTTTTCAATAAACTGAATAATTTTTCCAGCGATGTTTTCTTTTGTAGTTTTTTCAATACCTTCTAATCCTGGGGATGAATTTACTTCCAATACTAAGGGACCACGTTCAGATTGTAGCATATCTACCCCAGCGATACCTAAACCTACAGCTTTTGCTGCTCTTATCGCAACATCTCTTTCTTCTTCTGTTAATTCAATTATTCTTGATGAACCTCCACGATGTAAATTGGAACGAAATTCACCTTCTTTACCTTGACGTTTCATTGCTCCTACGACTTCTCCATCAACTACAAAAGCTCGAATGTCTGCACCTTTTGCTTCTCTAATAAATTCTTGTACGATAACCCTTGCTTTTAATCCATTAAATGCTTCTAAAACAGATTGTGCAGCATTTTGATTTTCAGCTAAAACTACACCTAAACCTTGTGTTCCCTCTAATAAT
Source organism: Flavobacteriia bacterium (assembly GCA_947455515.1). Lineage (GTDB taxonomy): Bacteria > Bacteroidota > Bacteroidia > Flavobacteriales_D > Crocinitomicaceae > CANHVK01. The sequence continues at coordinate 4,985 of CANGOF010000056.1, read as the reverse complement.
TTCAAAACTACTGGAACTCCGCCAGCAGATTCTACTACATGCTCAACGTTTCTTGAATAATTTGTAAAAACAGTTTTAGGTAAACCTATCCCCTCTTTTGAAAGAACTTGTAAACATCTTAATTTGTCACGTGAATGTACAATTCCTCTAGAACTAACTGCAGTAAATACATCCATCATCTCAAATTGACGTATTACTGCTGTTCCATAAAAAGTTACAGACGCACCAATTCTTGGAATTACAGCGTCATATCCTTCTAAATATTTATCCAAATAGAATATTGAAGGACCTTTCTGTTCAATTTCTAAGTTGCATTTTAAATGATCGATTACATGAGCTTCATGTCCTCTTTCAATAGCTGCTTCTACCAAACGTCTAGTAGAATATAAATTGGAATTACGAGATAAAATAGCAATTTTCATAGGTGTATCAATTTTTCTGAATCTTTTTTTTATGTTTGAAAGATACATTAGTTAAACTTGTGTCAATAATAAAATGATTACTCGTTAATTTTCTACCAAGTAACAGGGGGTTCCGTAAACCATTACGGCGTGTTAATGAAAAATCGGTCAAGAATTCTTTACCAAATAATATAATAGGAATTTGAACAAAATAGCGTTCTTGTTCATCTCCTGTAGAACTTTTAACTTTCTTTTTTTTATACGAACTAAATAAATATTTTTTACCAGAAAAATTTAAGTTCGTATCATCCAAAAAAACGACTTCTAACTGCTGACCTTTTTCTGTTTCAATTAAATTAATTGAATTACAATGTATAGAGCTTGAATATGCGCCACTATCAATTTTTACGGAAATATTTTCAATTAATAAATATGGTATGTCAATTTTATCTTTTCTGCCAATAATAATTTTCGTCATCTCTTTTTTGTTTTAATCTAAATGTTGACCAATTTCAAAAATTTCATGGTACATTGCTTTACATTCTTCATCCCTTTCTGATGCTTTTTTCATATGATTTTCTCCACCCCTTTCATCACCAGCAAAATATAGTGATTGACCTAAATAAAATTCATATTTTTTATTTGTTGGCTCTTTTGAATATAACTCAGTGAAAATTGCAACAGCTTTTACATATTTTTCATTTTGAAAATAAATAGATCCCAATTGTTCCTTTGTCGTGTTAGAAGGTTTTAATTGAAAAGATTTTTTAGCGCAAAATTCAGATAACTCAGGATCAAAATATGCATCACCATACTCTCCAGAATATATTAAACAAAGGGTCTGGTATATTTCCATTTGATCAGGAGAAATTAATTTGGCATTTTTTAAATCTAAAATAGCAGTATGTATATCATTAGTTAAAATATTATATTCTGCTCTATTTATGTAAAATAGATAAGAATCACTCGGTGCAATTTCATACCCTTTTTGAGAACAAATAATTGCAGAATCAAGTTTACCATTATTTTGATATGCTATCGACATGTTTCTATATAGCACAGCTTCCATATGACTGCTTATTTTTAACGATAATGCATATTTAAAATAACGTAATGCTTCTATACTTTCATTTTTTTCTAAATGAGAAACTCCCTTTTGTAATAAATTATGAGATTTTGGGTCATTTTTTTCTTCACATGAAACTAAAAGAGTTAAAATGAAAATTATAAAAGGTAAAACGAAATTCATATTATACTTATTAATTCACTTGTTTAATTTATATATTCGAAAAGCATACAATAATAATTTTTTTCTAAGGAAATTTAGGGAATTGTTGGAAATTTGGTTTTCGTTTTTCTAAAAAAGCATTTTTCCCTTCTTGAGCCTCCTCCATCAAATAATACATTAATGTTGCATCGCCAGCAAATTCCATTAATCCTCTTTGACCATCTAACTCAGCATTCAAACCTCTCTTAATCATTCTGATAGCCATTGGGCTCCTTGATAAAATCGTTTGACACCATTTAACTGTTGTATCTTCTAATTCATCAAATGGAACAACTTTATTAACCATACCCATTTTTTCAGCTTCATCTGCAGTATACTGTTCGCACAAAAACCAAATTTCTCTGGCTTTCTTTTGACCAACATGTCTTGCTAAATAACTAGAACCAAATCCAGCATCAAAACTACCTACTTTGGGGCCAGTTTGACCAAAACGTGCGTTATCCGAAGCTATAGTTAAATCACAAACTACATGAAGGACATGCCCTCCCCCAATTGCATATCCATTAACCATGGCAATAACCGGTTTGGGGATAGACCTAATTAACTTATGTAAATCCAATACATTTAATCTTGGTACTCCATCTGTTCCAATATATCCTCCTACTCCTTTTACATTTTGGTCACCACCAGAACAAAAAGCTTTATCCCCTTCTCCAGTAAGTACAATTACTCCTATGTCTTGACGTTCTTGTGCAATATTCATTGCATCAATCATTTCTAAGTTTGTTTCAGGCCTAAAAGCATTATATACTTTTGGTCTATTAATAGTGATTTTTGCGATACCATCCATGTATTCAAATCGAATATCAGTGTAATCTTTAATTTTCTTCCAAGGATATTTACTCATTTTTATTTATTTATTTATTAATATTTTCGATTCTATTTATTACTGTGAAACAAATGTATAGCGTATTGTGCCTTCTTGTTGTGCAGGTGCTGTATTTGAATAATTAAATCTAGACATCAATGCGTATTTTCGAGCTTGTTCAATCATACAAGGACTTGCAGAATTACTTGAACCTGCAATATATTTAGCATCAATCACTCTACCGGATTGGTCAACTTTTATTTTAATTGTTACTAAACCGGTTGTATGATCACCACAAGTATATCCTGGATTTCTGATAAAATAAGGATCGTTTTGATGTTCGTTACGGTTAGTTAACACCCAATCCACCATTACATTTCCTGCAAAAACTTTATCACCTCCAGATTTTAAGGATGTATTTTTAATATTACTTTTAGTTTCATTCTTTTGAGCTAATTTATTGTTTTTATCTTCAATAATTTTTTTTCTCTTTTCCTCACCTCCAGATTCTTTAAAAAACTGTTTTTCTAATTCTTTTACTGATTTTTCAATATCTTTTATAGAGTTAGTAGATGGTTTCACCTCTGACCATGTTTTTTCTGATCTCTCTCGCTTATCGTTTTGATCTCGAGTGATGTTTTTTACAGAGGAAGATAAATCATTAGGTATTTCAATGTTTTCAGGTTTAATTTCTATAACTTTCTCTTTTTCTAAACTTGGCTTATCGTGAAACCAACCTTCAATAACATAACGTTTTTCAAAAGAAGAAATTTGTAAATACATAAATATTCCTATGTAGGTTATTAATACAGCTAATATCCCAAACTTATATCGATCAATTAAATTTAAAAAATCATTCATTTTCTGAAGCTTGACTTATAAGTTTATGATCAAGTAAGTGGTAGTAAAAAATTTTATCTCCTTTATTTAAGACTAAAAGATCATGAGAAATTGTTCGTATTTGATCATATTCTAATGGGATTAATTGATCTCCCGATAATGAATATAAACCATAATTCGCACCATTGAATACCAAATAAAAATTTTCAGCAATTAATTTTACACTGGTGAAAATTGTTGGTATAATCCATTTTGCTCTCTCATTAATAACTCCTTGTAAACCATTAACGTCAACAACTGCTAAACCATAATGAAAACTAGAGGCAAAATCAAATAATGGTAATATAGTAATTGTTTTATCCTCAATATTCATATAGCCCCATTGTTTCCCTTTATTAAATGCTATAATTTTTGAAACTTCCCCCAATCCTGAATATTCTGGATTTAAAATATATTTTCCATTTTTATCAATTAATGCGTATTTACCCTTGATTCTAACTTTTGCTATGTTTTCATGAAAAGCACATACCTGCAAATAGTTGGGTACGACATCAAACATTGGTTTGATTACTTTTACTCCAACTTCATTTAAAAAACCAAGTTTAGTTTTTGATATTACAATTGCTCTTCCATTAATAACAGGAGATATATATTCATAACTTGGTTTTATGACTATTTTATTAGAAAGAGTTTTTATACCATACAGCAAACTATCTCTATAAACAATCAGAGTATCTGTGTAGTAAAAGATTTCTTTATGCTGTGGTGTAATTAAAAATCTACCAACTGTATCAATAATTGCTTGTTTGCCATGTAATACCACTTTTGCTTTTCCTTTTGAAAACGGAAAAACATCTGTAAATTGTTCATTTATAATCATTCTTCCATGTACATCATAGTATGCATATAACGAATCTTTGCTTCCATAAATTAATCCATCAGAATATTGACCTAAGTCAACAAATTCGAGTGGAAGAATATATTTACCAGAACGATTTATTACACCAGATTTACCACCGATTTCAACAATTGCACGACCCGAAATAAAATCAGATGCAAAATCATATTGAAATGGTATAACCACATTATTTAATTTATCTACATAGCCATATAAGCCATTTTTCATTGCTAATGATAAGCCTTCACTAAATAAACTCAATGATTCATACTGAGGAGAATATATTTCTATGCCTTTATGATTCATAAATCCATACAAATTACCTCTTTTGAAAGGAAATAAGAATAATTTGATTAGATCCATATCCCTACGTAATTCATCTTTATAAGGATAATCAGGAAATTCTTTTTTGAATTTTTTTATGCGTTCATCGGTATATTCATGCATGTAAACTTTATACAATTTTTTCCATGCAGTATTTAAATTGTAATAATTGGGAAAATGAGCGATGTAATTTGAGTATGCCTCTACCGTGTTAGATTTAGTTTCATTTTCAAACACATTATCTTGGGCCTCTGTAATATATTTACTTCGCGGGTTATTTTGAATAAAATTAACATAATCTATAGTTTTTCCAGAATTTGTTTGTTCTGCAAAATATGTTAATTCATAACGATCCTGTATTGTTTGTAAATATTCAAAATTAGGAATGTTCTTAATAATCGAATCGTAATAAAAACTTTTATTTAT
>CANGOF010000055.1 GCA_947455515.1 Flavobacteriia bacterium | reverse complement strand
TGAGAATATAAAAGCACTTGCTGTTCAGTTACCCACTTTAGATGATGTTTCTATTTCTTTTTTATCCAACCTATATAAAATTGATAAATCCGAATTTAAATGCTACAAAAACAAGCAGTCAAACCAGAATTATTGGAGTTATTAGAAGAGTTAATGTTAGTAAATGAATTTACCTGGAGTCAAGTCAAAGAAAGAATTCTACATGAAGTAAAAGGGATATAGAACATAAGATTTCTACTTTCCATTTACACATTGTTACATTAATCCATTCTTACATCTTCAAATTAACTCAGTTTCAAATTTTAAATTCTCTTCTTCTTAATCCATTTACACATTGTTACATTGAATTCATTGCTACATTAATCTATTCTTCCATTTACACATTGTTACATTGAATTCATTGCTACATTAATCTATTCTTCCATTTACACATTGCTACATTGAATTCATTGCTACATTAATTTTCAAATTACCTCATTTTCAAATTTTCAAATTAATAAACTTATCTTTGCGACAAACTATTCAACCATGGCGCAAAAACCATCCATTCCGAAAGGAACACGTGATTTTTTACCTTATGAAGTGGCTCGCAGAAATTACATCTTCGACACGATTAAGGCCTCTTATAAAAACTTTGGATTCTTACCGATTGAAACTCCTTCTTTTGAGTTGTCTTCTACCTTGATGGGGAAGTATGGCGAAGAGGGAGATCGTTTGATTTTTAGAATCTTAAATTCGGGTGACAAGCAAAAGAAAGCGGATATCCAAGCATTGGAAGAAGGGAACTTAGCGCGTTTTGCGAATTCGTTGGCGGAAAAAGCCTTGCGATATGACTTGACAGTGCCGTTTGCGCGTTTTGTAGTACAACACCAAAATGAATTGTCGTTTCCGTTTAAGCGTTACCAAATTCAACCGGTGTGGAGAGCAGATCGTCCGCAACATGGTCGTTACCAAGAGTTTTTTCAATGCGATGCCGATGTGGTAGGAAGCGACTCGTTGTTGAACGAAGTGGATTTTATTCAGTTGTTTGATGAGGTGTTGAGCAATTTACAGTTGCCAGCTTTCACAATATATATCAATAACCGTAAAATTTTATCTGGAATCGCTGAGGTTTCTGGGGAGTCTGATCGATTGATTGATATCACAGTGGCTTTGGATAAGTTAGATAAAATTGGGGAAGATGGTGTGATTAAAGAGTTACAGGAAAAAGGAGTTGCTGAAAGTTCGATTGAGCGCATTAAGCCATTGTTGACGATGACTGGTTCGAACCAAGAACGTATCGAAGCGATGAAAACCTATTTAGCGACAAGTGAAATTGGTTTGAAAGGAATCGAAGAGTTGGTGTATGTAATTGATACAGCTACAAAATTAGGTCTAGAAAAAGCAAACTTGGTGTTTGATGTAACCTTAGCACGTGGATTGAATTACTATACGGGAGCAATTTTCGAAGTAAAAGCAGATGGTGTAAAAATGGGAAGTATTTGCGGTGGTGGTCGCTACGATAACTTAACGGATTTGTTTGGAATGCCAAATATGTCGGGCGTTGGTATTTCGTTTGGTGCGGATCGTATCTATGACGTATTGAAAGAATTAGATTTGTTTCCAAAAGAAGTGGAGCAAGGATTGGAAGTGTTGTTCGTAAATTTTGGTGCAGCGGAAGAAGCATATTGTCTACCATTAGTAAAAGATATTCGTAAAAATGGTATCTCCTGTGAATTGTATCCATCCAAAGCGAAAATGCAAAAGCAAATGAAGTATGCAAACGATGTGCGCGTGAAATACGTAGCGATTGTTGGTGAAGAAGAAATGGCAAATGAGATCATTCAATTAAAAAACATGGAAACTGGAGAGCAGGAAGAAGTGAGTGTGGAAGAGTTGATCTCTTTAGTTAAAAAGTAGCCCTTCGACACCGCTCAGGGGGACGAAGAGGGTTTCCGTCAGTCTGAGCGGAGTCGAAGACAAGGAAACGATTGAAGATAATAAATAGAAGCAAAATTTAAGTCTTCCCTCCTTGAGGAGGGATTGAGGGAGGTGACCAAAAGTAATAACAGGGATTGAGGGAGGTGACCTTTAAAAAGTCATCCCCCTCGGTCCCCCTTCAAAGGGGGAAGATAGAAAAATATAATAAAATGAAAAAGTACTTAATTAACAACGATTGGATTTCGCTAGAGCAACTAGAAGAAATTCTAAATGAAGGGTATACGATTGAATTATCCGAGAATGCAAAAGAAAAAATTACGAAATGTCGTGCTTACCTAGATGAGGTAGTTGCAAAAGAAAATCGCGTGATTTATGGAATTAACACAGGATTTGGTTCTTTGTGTAATACCGTGATTCCAAACGAAGATTTAGCCTTGTTACAGAAAAACTTGGTGCTTTCACATGCATGTGGAGCGGGAGAAGAAGTTCCTAGTCACTTGGTGAAACGTATGCTATTATTGAAAGTATTAGGTTTGTCGCACGGACATTCCGGAGTACAATTAGCAACGGTCGAACGTTTGGTGTATTTCTTCAACAACGATATTTTACCAATTGTATACCAACAAGGAAGTTTGGGTGCTTCGGGCGATTTAGCACCGTTGGCTCACTTGTCTTTACCGATTTTTGGAGAAGGGGAAGTTGCTTACCAAGGAAAACGTTTTTCTGGAAGAGAGATTTTAGCAATTTGTGGATTAGAGCCAGTGGAATTGCAATCCAAAGAAGGATTAGCTTTGTTGAACGGAACACAATTCATGAGTAGTTATGCTTCGTATGCGGTAGCAACTTCCTATAAATTATGGAACCAATTTAACCACATTGCTGCTTTGTCGTTGGAAGGGTATGATGGACGTATCGAGCCGTTTGGAGTTTCTGTGAATGAAATTCGTAAGCAAGCTGGACAAATCCATGCTGCAGAAGAAATGCGAAATTTATTGAAAGGGAGTCAGATTGTAGCGCAAGAAAAAGCGCACGTACAAGACCCATATTCGTTTAGATGTATACCACAAGTACATGGCGCAAGTTACGATGCGATCGAACATTGTGCGAAAGTGGTTGAAAACGAAATCAATGCGGTGACCGATAATCCAACGATCTTCCCAGAAGAAGGTTTGGTAGTTTCAGCAGGAAATTTCCACGGACAACCCTTAGCGATATCGATGGATTTCTTAGCGTTGGCAATGGCGGAAATGGGAAGTATCTCCGAGCGTCGTGTATATAAATTGATTTCAGGGACAAGAGGTTTACCAGCGTTCTTAGTGGCAAATCCAGGTTTGAATTCCGGTTTTATGATTCCACAATATACCTGTGCATCGATTGTGAGTCAAAACAAATCACTTTGTTTTCCAGCAAGTTGTGACACTGTAGATTCTTCGAATGGTCAAGAAGACCACGTGAGTATGGGAGCAAATGCAGCTACGAAATTATACCGAGTGTTAGAAAATTGCTATACGATTCAAGGAATTGAGTTGTTGAACGCAGCACAAGCCTACGAATTCAGAAAACCGTTAAAATCAAGTTCGATTTTACAAAGTTTACATGCTTCTTACAGAGAAGTTGTTCCTTTCGTAGAAGAAGATTGCTATTTACATCCACTAATTAGTGCAAGTACAAACTTTGTAAAAAATATTTCATGGAAAATGTAGAATATAAAGAGATAGAAGAAATTCAAGAAGAAACAAAGATGCCTATGTTTTTAAAGGTACTTTGTATTTTGAGTTTTATCTATATCGGAATGATTTTAATACCAGCGATTTTCGGATTGTTTTCTGGGCCATTGACCGAAACTGAATTGAATGAATCGTTTCAACAAGTAAGTTCATTGGTACCTAATTCGATGAACAAAAAAGAGAAAGAAAAGGTCCTGGAATTGGCTTATGAAAAACAAAAAGTAATGAATGATAAATATTACTTGAATGCTACAGTAAACATTTGGGTTTATTCTTTAGGATTTTTCGGGGTGTTTAAAATGTTCAAGAAGCGCCAGCGTTCGGGGTATTACTTATACGTGGCCTATTCCATTTTATCGGTGGTTGCTTTGTATTTAGTATTACCAATAAAATTAATTTCTACGGAAGAAATTACGATGTTGATTCTTTGGTCGGGATTCATGGTCAGTTTATATACAATGAACCTAAAACATTTAACTAAATAGTATGAAAAAAACAGTAACGAGTATTGCATTAATTCTTGGATTAACAATAAGTGCAGGAGCGCAATTACAAACACCAAAAGCGAGTCCTGTAGCTAAAATGGAACAACGCGTAGGGTTGACAGATATCAAAATTGAATATTCTCGTCCAGGGAAAAACAATCGAGTAGTGTTTGGAGATGTCGTTCCTTTCAATGAAGTTTGGAGAACAGGTGCAAATGAAAACACGAAAATCACGACTTCAGACGCTTTGATTTTCGGAAAAGACACCTTGAAAGCAGGGACGTATGCAATCTTTACAAAGCCAGCTGCGGATAGTTGGGAATTGATTTTTTATGCAGATGCAACGAATTGGGGTACTCCTGAAAAATGGGATGAATCAAAAGTTGTGTTGAAAACAAAAGCAGCAGTAATAGTATCACCAGTAGTTGTTGAAACTTTTACAATTTCGTTGGATAATTTAGAGAATGAGTCTGCATACTTGAACTTCACCTGGGATAAAACATCTGTTTCTTTTCCATTTACTTTATTGACTGCACAACGTACGTTGGCAAACATCAAAAAAGTAATGGCAGGACCAAGTGCAGGAGATTTTTATGGTGCAGCAACATATTATTACACGAATAAAATTGACTTGAAACAAGCCTTAGAATGGGTAAATAAAGCAATAGAGGGAAATCCTTCTGCATTTTATATGTACCGCACAAAAGCGAGTATTCAAAAAGATTTGGGTGATAAAAAAGCGGCTAAAGAAACTGCTAAAGCAGGATTGGTAATCGCTGAAAAAGCAAATAACAAAGGGTATATTCAAATTTTAACTACTTTGATTGAGGAGTTGAATAAATAATCCTGAAATTTGTATTAAAAATGAAAGACTGCTCAATGAGTAGTCTTTTTTTTGTAAATAATCGAAGTATTTCTACGTTAATTAAATTCTAATTATAGTATTTATACGTGATTTTCATTGAAAATTTGGCAGTTAAAAAGTACGGATATATTTTTGTGATCAGAAATAAAAGACCTAAAGTATCTGATTAACAAACAGCAAATGAAAAGTAAAATCATCCAATTTGTAAGTGTACTATTCACTCTTGTACTTTCAAATAATTTGAGTGCTCAATTTAAAGTAACAACAAAAATTGTTGACTTTAAAGGAAAAGGTTTGGAATTAACAACCGTAGAATTAATTCAAAATGAAAAAACGATTTCTACTAAGTTTACAGATAGTTTAGGAGTATGTACTTTTCTTTCCAGTGGTGTTGGAGAATTCACAATAAACGCTTCGTTATATGGTCAAGGTTCGTCCCAAACATTTATCCTAAATCAGGATACAACGATAATTTTAGAGTTAGCAAAATCCAAACAATTAGAATCCGCAACAATTAATTTGAAAAAACCTGTTTTCCAACGTAAAGCAGATCGTATGGTGTTTAATGTAGAAAATTCATTGGTGTCTTACGGTAACAATTTGTATAACATGTTGGCAATGACCCCAGGCGTAAGAGTGGATGAAAAATCAGTATCTATTCTTGGAAAGGGAGAAGCTATTATCTATATCGATGACCAAGTTGTTCAATTAGCTGGTGAGGATTTAATAAATTTCCTATACAATATTCCGAGTGATGATGTTGCAAGAATTGAAGTAATTAGCAATCCTCCCGCTAAATACCAAGCCGAAGGTTCGTCGGGCATAATTAATATAGTACCGAAATCCATTTTAAAAAAGGGATACAGTGGAGATGTTAACTCTTCAGTTACACGAAATACATACTGGTCTGAATCTTTAGGTGCGGGATTGAATTACAATAAAGGGAGAATTATTTTTAAAGACCGAATAAGTGTAAATCAGACGATTTACCAATATACAGGAAATATAAATATGCAATTCCCGACAATGAATAATACGAATGACACAAAAGCTAAAATGATTCAATCAGGAATTAATAACAATGCAGATTTAACTTTTAAGATTAATGAAAAATCACGTGTCATTCTATCATCTCAATTAAGCACTACAAAACCACAACAGACTAATGTGACGGATATTAATTACTTACGAAATAAGAAAAGTGATTCTTTAACCCGGTCGATTGGAGATGGAACAGCAAGTGGTGTCTCTAATAATACTGGAATCAATTACACCTACATCTTGGATACCTTAGGAAAAAAAATGTTGATTGATTACAATTACTTTACTTATGGACAATCCAAAAGTCGTTTGATGAATAGCCATACGGAATTTGCTTTGTCTCCTAATAATTTATCTCAAATCCTAACTTCAAGTACACAACAGGTAAAATCAAAATCAGTAGATGTAGATTTTGAATTGCCCTATGAAAAGTTTTCAATCTCTACAGGAGTGCGTGCAAGTTCGATCGAAAATTTAAATGACTTTGGCAATGAGTACAAAGTGAATAATACGATTAATTTAATAGAGAAAGACAAGTTTTTGTATAACGAACAAATTCAAGCTCTTTACTTTACATTTGCCAGTAAGATTAAAAAAATTGAATTTAATGTAGGGGTAAGAGCTGAAAATTCAATAATTAAAAGCCATTCATATAGTTACGACCAACAAAATAATTATAGTTATTTAAAATTATTCCCTTCATTATATGCATATTACCCTTTACAAGAGGAGGTTTATATTGGAGTGAATTATTCAAGAAGAATCGATCGACCAAATTATGCAGAATTGAATCCGTTTAGATTGTACTTGAATGCGAATCAATACACAATTGGGAATCCATTTTTAAGACCCTCCTTTGCGGATAATTTTGAAGTTTTTTACTACTATAAAGATAAATTTTCGACAACTTTGAATTATGCGCACAACTCAAATTTATATGGTCAAATTCCAATAGTGGATGTGAATTCAAATAAGCAGATATATACAAATATCAATTTTTTAACAACCGATTTTTACACTTTAAATACAACTTATTCTTTAAAAAATAACTGGTTGCAATCCGATGTTCAATGGAGTGCAAATTATTCAGAAGCATATTCAAATTCTAAAATCACCTACACTTCTTTAAAAGGTTTTAGTTCAAGTATAAATTTTTCGAATCAAATTAAAACTCCAATCAAAAGATTATCCATGACTTTAAATGGAATTTATAGTTTCCCTGGAATAACCGGTTTAGTTAAAATGGAATCTTTTTATACAGTAAATTCCGGATTTATGTATAGATCCAAAAATAGGCAATTTGTATTTGGATTATCCATAAATGATATTTTCAGATCCATGAGACCAAAAATACAAATGTATTCTAACGGTGTTTTGTTAGATGTCGTTAATTACAAAGACAATCGTTCGGTACGTTTTTCCTTAACCTATAATTTTGGAAATAATAAAGTTCAAGTGGAAGATCGTGAGATTAAAAACGAGGAAGAAATCGATAGAACAAAAGAATAAAGCAACATTTTATAAAGATTAAAGTCGAAGGCCCAAGAAGACTTTAAGCAAGGATGTACATCATCACCATTCCCATCTAATGTGAAAAAACTTAGATGAATAGAAAATTAATGTAAATTTTTAAGATGAACAAGCAAACAATTACTACAGTTATTTCGATAGCTGAGCAAGGAAAAATTATTGGAGGGATAGAAATTAAACCTAAAGATCCAAGAAGATTTTTAGATAGTATTAAAGAAATTTTTAAACCTACACCTACAATTCCTTACCCAATATTTAATTGGTAAGATAAATAGGTAAATATCATCGCATTTTAGTCGTAGGGCCTTAAATCGACTTTAATAAACGATGTACATCACCACCGTAATCCCTAATGTGGTAAAACTTAGTGGAATATTTTATAACAATTTAAATTTAAAAAAATGAAAAATGATTTAACTTTTACATCCATTTCATTGGATGAGCAATTGACAATTTTTGGAGGTGCAACAGCTGGACCTGGAGGGTTTTCTATTTCTTTTGAGAAAAAAACTACAAAAACTAGTACTACCTATATTTTAATTGTCAATTGGTAATCCAATTAATTAAATGAACGATTTAGTAAATACTAGATTCAATTAATAAAGTAATGACCTCCTCTCGAAAAATCAAATTTGTACGACAGTTAGACACAACAGATTGTGGTCCTGCTTGTTTGGCAATGATAACGCAGTACTTCGGTGCCAATTATACTTTAGACTTTTTAAATGAACTATGTCAAAAGTCCATGGTTGGGATCGATTTTATTAGTCTTTCAAACGCTAGTGCGCAACTGGGGTTGGAAACGAAAGCAATTCGGATTGCTGCAGAAGATTTTTCGGAGGAGACATTACCTTGTATGCTTCATTGGAATAATAATCACTTTGTCGTATTATATGATATTGAAAAAAAAGGAATAGAAACTAATTTTTACATTGCCGATCCAGCGTTTAAAAAACATAAATTAGCTAAGTCAGAATTTGTTAAACAGTTTGAAAAAGGAGAGTCTGGCTATGGTTATGCGATGTTATTTTCTAAAAATGAAAAATTTATTTCCATTAAATCCCAACATAAAATTCAATCCATACATCATTATGCTTTTATATACCTAAAAGCATATAAATACAAGTTTTTACAACTTATCTTCTTGATGTTACTCACCAGTTGTGTGACCCTCGTTATTCCATATACCTCCCAACTATTAGTAGATAAAGCCATTAAATTAAAAGATTATTCTCTGCTATCCCTACTAATAATTGCACAGTTTGCTTTATTCTTGGGAGATTCCTTACTTTCTTTTTTGAGAAACTGGTTAACCATTTACGTTTCTGGTAAAATTGGGCTTCATATTATCCAAGATTTTCTTCGAAAACTATTCAAACTACCGATGCATTTTTTTGATTCTAAGTCTTACGGAGATTTATCACAACGAATAAATGACCACGCACGTTTAGAACAATTTTTAACATCCGATTTAGTAAACACCTTATTTTCTATTACAAATTTGATCGTTTACACAGTGATTGTCTACACATATGGTCTTTTATTTTTCTTACTTTTTTCAACTTGCATCACTTTAGGAATGATTTGGATGTATAGTTTTCAAGAAAAAAGAAAAAAAGTCGAAAATCTACAATTTCAAAAGCAAGTAGAAAGTCAAAATAAACTACATGAAATTGTTGGAGGAATTCAAGATATTAAATTGTTTGGTGTACAAAATCAACACAATGATTCTTGGTCAGGAATCCAACAAGATTTAGTGAAATTAGAATTGAAAAGTGCTAAAATTGATATGCTGCAAAATTTTGGTTACTCCTTGTTTCAACATGGAAAAAACATTTTACTTACCTACTTAGCCGCATTAGCCGTAATGAATAATCAATTAAGTTTGGGGGGATTACTAAGTTTGTCCTTTATATTGGGACAAACCTCAGGACCTTTAAATCAATTACTATCTTTTGCTCATTCTTTACAAGATGCAAAATTAAGTATGCGTCGTTTATTAAGCATCCAATTATTGAAAGAAGAATCTTTTTCAGAAAAGGAAGAAACCAATTTCATTCCAGGTGACATTCAGTTTAATAAAGTTAATTTCAACTATGCTGGTCAGCATACTGCACTGCTTAAATCTCTGAGTTTTCATATCCCACAAGGAAAAACTACAGCAATTGTTGGAGAAAGTGGAAGCGGAAAAACAACGTTATTACGAATATTGTTAGGGTATTACCACCAATACGAAGGGGAAATAATAATTGGTAATCGCTCTTTGAAAAATATGGAACCTTCAGTATTAAGAAACTATATTTCCACAGTGATGCAGGATGGATATATTTTTGATCACTCCTTTTTATACAATATCACACTTTGTAAGGAAGATGAAATCGACAAACAAAGATTCATAGAAGCAATAACTATCGCACACTTGTCGGATTTTGTAAAAGAAAATTTAAAAGGAAACATTCAATTAAAAATTGGTATTAACGGATTAAAATTAAGCGGTGGACAACAACAAAGGATTCTAATTGCAAGGGCTGTATATAAAAAAGCAGCCTATTTCTTATTGGATGAGGCTACCTCATCATTGGATACCGAAAATGAACATATCATAATGAAAAATTTGTATCACTATTTTAAAGGTAACACTATGATTTTAGTAGCTCACCGATTAAGTACAATTAAAAATGCCGATAATATTCTGGTTCTTAAAGATGGGAATTTGGTTGAGCAAGGAACTCATGAAGAATTACTCAAAATACAAGGAAGGTATTTTGAATTGATAAAGAATCAATTGTAGTAGAATAAATAAGTGCGTTCAGATATTAAAGTATACATAAATTCATTTAATTTCGCAATAAAAAATTGATGAAAAAAAATGGATTTGTAATTCTTCTAATTGTAAGTGTTAGTTTTAATTTCTTTGCACAAGCCGTTAGCACATCTGGTGAAACAAATGAGTCGCCAAAATCACTTATAAAAACTGAATTAGGAATTAATATCGGTGTTTCAACCTTAGATAAGAAAGCTGCTTTCGGCTCTGAATTAACCTATGGATTTAAGTATAAAAAACATTTTTTTGGAATGAATTATTCTTATTTTGAGAATAGTTTTATAAAAGAAAAAACAACTGATTGTGCATTAAATTATATGAATTTAGGTTACCTACAAAAGTATGCCTTGTTTCAAAAAGATAAAAAAGAGTTTTCATTATTAGCAGGAGTTTCTTATGCTGAATTTGGGGTGAAAGATTTGAATACTGTTTCTTTTTTTCATATGGGAAATATGTTTTTTACCGATAAATACATTTCATTAACACCTGGTCTATGTTATTCCTATGGAATCTTAAATCTAACTGCTCAATATCGTTTTTCCATAGGATTAAAAACCTCCAATGTTTCTTCTTCTTCTATGTCAGATGGAGTTCTTGCAATGATTGGTTTTAAGTTTGAAATTGATACAAAGAATAAGTAGTAAAATTCTTTCTACTAACTAAAGAATGCAGTATCTTTACAAAAAAAATAATTAAAATGGCAAGTAAAAGAAATTTCAAAAAAGACCTTAACAAAATGGTTTTTGACGTGGTTGAAGAATGTTTCAGCGTACAGTTATACAACGAATCTAAAACAGAGGTTACAAATAAATTAATCGAAGAAGTGATTGGTTTCAGAAATAGTATGACTGAAAAAATTCACAATGCAAAAACTTCAAAAGATTTCCCAGCAATTCACAAAGAAGTAGAAGAGACTGCTGTGAGCTTTATTCATAAGTTGAATGAACTTATGTAATTATTAATTCAAAAGGATTAGAAAAACGGATTTTATAAGTCCGTTTTTTTGTTTTTATCATTACCAAAATATCTATCATGCAGTATATCAAATTTGAACAATTAATTGAAAATTTAGAAAAATTTGAATTAAAAGTAGATTCAGAATTTCAAATTGCTTGTTTGAAACGTGTTAAAAGCGGTGGAGATTTGCTAATTTTGAATGATAAAAGACAAGAAGCTCTTATTGCTTTACTCGCTGGTTTTGTTGAAAAAATCCAGGTCCCAGCAAACGATGATGCCCCACGTATCCTTATTGTCGCTGCTGACAATCAATTATGTTTAGACATTGAAGCGCTTTGGATTAAGATATCGAAACGTACCGAAATGATACATACGTTAACTTACGAAACTCGCGAAAAAGTAAAACAACGAAACGATCTTTTTAATGGAGCAGATATCGTTATTGGTACACCAAAACGTGTAAATGAACTTTACTTTCAAAACGGTATCAACATCAATAAATTGAAATATTTCTTAGTGGTAGATTCCGAAAAATGCTTAAAATTCAGTTCCGTTGCACACGTTACTCGGATGAGTGAAAGTTTTCCAAAATGTCAGAAAATCGTTATGAATCCAACGATGGAAAAATATACAGAACGCTTAGTTGACGCTGTATTGGAGAATCCTATGATTATTGAATAAACCTTTATCTCTTTAGATTGTTGTCTCAATAAACTGTTGATTTATTACTTAGTCGCAATGATAATAAGTAGTAAAAAAACGTACTACATTCATTTAAACAACTTGTTTTCAACTTACAATGAACCAACTAACGTTTTTTTTAATTAGATTTGATACTAAAAATACAATTTAAACACATCGATGATGTCCCTGCCAGAAAATACATTCTGTATACTTACATCTTTATTTATTGGTGCTTTTTCTTCTTTTCTATACTTTAAAATTCGAAGAATTCGAAGATTGAAAAAGTTAAAAGCAAAACGTATTGTTCATTTCAATATGATCCATCAAACATCATTACTTCACTTTGATTCCACCCTCATTCAAAATAACGAAGAGATTAATTTTTTAAAAAACACTTACCAATTAACAAACAGAGAAGAAGAAATGTTAAACGCACTTGTTACTGGATTAAGTTATCAAGAAATTGCTCAAAAATTTAATCTTTCAGAAAAAACAATTAGTAAGCACGCTTCTAATATTTTTCAAAAAACAAACTGTAAGAACAAAAAAGAATTAATTGCACTTGTACGCTCCAAAAAAGAAAAGGAATTGTCTATCGTGAATTGATAATTGACAATTGACAATTGATAATTGACAATTTATAATTGTAAACTGATAATTACAATCAAATTAATATGCTTCGAACCACTTTAACTCCTTCTCAAAGAGAACAGATTATTAAAATATTATGTGAAGCTTTTGATGCAAATAAGTCTGTCAATTTTGTAATCAAACAAGATGCAAAAAGAGCAAAACGACTTCAAACGCTCATGAAGTATTCTTTATTCAAGGGTGAACAAGCTGGACGTGTATATTTAAACAAAGCAGAAAATACTTGTGCTATTGTTTTAAACTCAAGTATAAAAACTACAAGTTTAAAATCAATCATTTGGGATATTCGCTTAGTTATTTCATGCATAGGTATTTCTAATGTATTCAACGTTTTAAAACGAGAAAGGGAATTAAAGAAATTACATCCTTCACATGCTTATATGCATCTATGGTATATTGGTGTTTTAAATAGCTCCCAAGGAAAAGGTTTAGGCAGTGAATTATTACAAGAAATTATCAAACAAGCAAAACAAGAAAAATTACCGATTTACTTAGAAACATCTACTGCAAGAAATTTTCCATTTTATGAAAAAAATGGATTTGAAACATTAAACACCCTAACTACCTTAGGTTACATTTTAAAAATATTTTACAAAAAATAACATGTTTGGCACGGAAATGAAGGCGAGTACCTTCTTTATTTCAATAGTAGAAATCAGTATATTGCTTTATGCAGTTTACCAGTTCAGTCAGGCGAACAAAAAATCGTTTACAAAAGCTCAAATACGATTTATTGTTCTGGTGTTTTTATTTTTATTTTACAATGTTTGTAGTGGATTATTTCCTGACCATAAAATACAAATTCCTCTGCTTATACAAAATACAAGTGCTTTCGGTAGCGGAATCGTATTGGCATGTTACTACTTTTATTACTTGTCTAAAGAGTTTAATATCGAACAAAATCGATTTTTCAATACAAAACTTCTGATAACAACACTCGTTGGGTCATTTATTATAGGATATATCAGTGTTTATTTAGTAACCGGAAATGCCGCACTTGCAAAAAAATCATTCATACTTTTCCCTGTAATAGTATCCCTCTATTTTTGTTACAAAACGCTTGCTTTTCTCTTTCATTCAAAGATGAATCAATTTTCAAGCAACCACTCTCCCTATTTCAAATTAAAAGTAACAGGATATACAGGAATTATATTTATGGCTACTATGCCTATTGTTGTCTTTTTTGGTGATTTTCAAGTGTTAAATAATTCACTTGTAAATTGTAGCTTTTTTGTTTCATGTTATGCTTTCTATCTATCTTCTAATTATCTAAAAGCAATCAAAATTACCAGCACAGAAAATCACATTTTCGAAACATTAACTAAGAAAGAAAAAGAAATAGCGCACTTACTGTTACAGCAAATCAGTTACAAAAAACTTGCACAAGAACTTTTTATTGAATACAAAACAGTTACAAAACACGCATCCAATATATTTAAAAAGACAAACTGTTCAAATTTGGGGGAGTTTATTTCAAAATACACCCAAAATCATTAAAGTTTAATCAGCTGTCCAGAAAATGGGGACTATTATAAATTGACAATAACTACCCTACCTTTCGTTACTCGTTTTCAGCTACGCTGGAATTTTATTTCTACGTCACTTCTTCAACTCATCAAATTTCGCTTGCATCGTCGGATTCCCTTTCGTTAATTTTTTAATCGTTAAATCTTCCGCTTTATTATTCGCTAATCGTAAGTTGTTTTCAGACGATAACAACGCTTCTTTTGTTTTTTGTAGCTGATCGATTGTCTTGTCGATCCCTTTGATGGCATCGTCGAATTTACGACTCGCTAAATCATAGTTTTTTTGCAAAACTTTCCTTGAACTTAGTAATGTTTTCTTCAAAGTCCGTAATGTCGATGTTTTGACGTCTCTCAAAAGCAAGTTGTTTTTTGTACTGCATGGAATTCATCGCGGCATTACGAAGCAAGGTGATGATAGGAATAAAAAATTGTGGTCGAACGACATACATTTTATCGAATTTGTAGGAAACATCGACAATGCCAGAATTGTAAAATTCACTATCTGATTCTAATAAGGAAACCAAAACAGCATATTCACATTTCTTTTCATTGCGATCCTTGTCTAATTCTTTAAAGAAATCTTCGTTACGTTTTTTAGTTGCCGTTTCGTCGTTCTCGTTTTTCATTTCAAACATGATCGAGATGATTTCATTGCCCTCGTCATCGCTTTCTCGGTAAATGTAATCTCCTTTACTTCCGCTACGTGCGTCGTTGTCTTTTTCGAAATATACGTTTTTAGGAAAGGCTGTTGCACGAAGCTTATTAAATTCATTCTCGCAGTGAATTTCCAAGGTTTCTCCAATCATCTTGGTCGACAACTTCTTTTTCATGTCAATACGAAAAGCCAATTCTTCGTCTTTGATTTTGATGATTTCCTCTTTGGTTTTAAGTTGCGCACTGAATTTTTCAATCAACGATTTTTCCAGTAATTCTTTCTCTAAATCTTTACTTTTTAAATTGTTGGCTAATTCGTCGCGTTCTTTTTCGATTTTTTGTACTGCGTTAGATACGGTGATTTGTTGTTCCAAAACAGACTGCTGCATTTTCGCTTTCATCTCCGCAATTTCAGCCTCTTTTTTGGTTAATTGAGAGGTTAATTCTTTTTCTTTTAACGCAATTTGTTCCGCTAATACTAATTTGTTTTTCGCTTCCAATGCAGATATGATGCCGTCTTTTTTGGCAAGTTCTTCCTGAATCGCATTTTTTAATTTCGCCTCCGCTAATTGTACAGCACTCTCTTTTTCTCGCTCAGCAAGGTTCAATCGTGCTTGTAATTCTTCTTCGAATTGATGGTCACGTACTTGTTTTAAGATATCTGCAAAACCAGCCTCATCTACTTTAAATGCTTTTTTACAACTTGGACAGATTATTTCGTTCATCGTACTTTGTGTTTCGTTAGTTTAAAAATGTAGAATACCTCAATATTCCTTCATGCTTTCTGTGATCAATCCGATATACTTATCCACCACTTGTTTCAATATACCTTTCTTTGTATCCTTACCTTGAATACGAAGGGAAGAACCGTTATTGTCCATACGAAATGTCACATAAGATATAACAGCTAAATAAGCATTTTCTTCACCTAAACTTGGGGATTGTTTAAGAAGATCTTGTATATCGATAAATAAATCGATTCCGTGTTGACCAAATCCTTTTGCATAGGTTGGAAGGATTAACTGTTTGCTGGATTGGTGATTCGATGAGGTAGCAGAAATTTGAGAAGGGGAAATGTTAAAAAGAAAAGCTGCATTGTTCGGTAAAAAGGATTTAGCTAATCCGGACAAGTTTTTTCCTTGCTCGCCTAATTCTACATAACCCGATTGACTATCTGTTGCGTAGTGAATGATTCCTAATTTTCCTCCTAAAAGATTGGTGATAGGACGATTTCCTAATGCGAATAGTCCAAAGGATATACTACTGTTCCATTCTCCAAGTTGCTGAAAAAATGTAGGATAGAAATCTTCGATAAACGTTTGAATTTTCAATGGATCCATATGCATTGTAAAACCTGCACTTGCATATCCTTTGGCAAAGGAGGATAGACTGGAAGCGGATTTATCTTCTTTGAAAATCATTCGTTTTTTTAATGCCTCAGAAAACAGATGTTTGGTATCAATACTGATTCCTCCGTCAGAAAATGACAAGGAACTTTGTAGACGCGAATGTTCTAATAAGGAATTTATTTCTTTTTGTTGCTGCTCGTTTAAAAGTATATTTTCCTGTTTAGCATACAATGCATACAAATGGTTGAGATGTGTTTCTACAATAAGTGCTTTTGGGGAAGTAGTATAAAGCGGGTTGATTTCGGTCGTTTTTTTTGCGAATGGTTGAAAGATGGATTTTAATTCCTTGCTCGATGGAACGCCATTTTTTTGAAAATGAAAAACAACGATGTCGTTTTGAAAACCGATGCTATACTTGTTGCCAATAGCAAAATCCAAGTTGTTTGTATGCTCGACCATCATTCCTAAAGAAGCAATTTTATCGCGAAGGGAATCTTGATTTTTTACAAACGCGAAAAGGTTTAAAATTTCAGGTTCTCCATCAGAAGTTAGCAAACCTTCCGTAGTAAAGTACACACCAGAATCGAGTATTAATCCTTTCTTAAATTCCACTAATTCTTTACCGATTAATGTATTCAATTTAGGAATATGCGAATAATTTGCATTTTCTAAAATTGCTTCGAAATCTATTTTTCCGGAAAATACAACTTGCTTATTTGCTTTTGTATATGCAGTGAATTTGGAGTTTAAACTAGTCGTTTCTTTTTGGTCGGAACACGAAGAAAGTAGGGATAAAAAAAGACTGAAACAAAAGGCAAGTGGAATTAATCGCATAGGAATTCAATTTATCAATATTAATTACGATTTTTGTTTGGTAAATTTAGTTAGTTTTAGATAATGCACGCTATAGAACCTTTTTATCTCTGGAGAGATTTTTACATCGCCTCCGAGGACACCGATTCTCCTTTTTATGGAAGGGATTATAGCGAGTTTACCTATACCGATCAAATTTACAACTTTTACATTCATCCTCAATGGGATTCAATTGGTTCTCCTACCTTATTTCTTAAAATTTTATACATTGATTACGACGAATCTTTTGCCATAATTGAAATGATTGGTGAATGGAATGATGCAATTGAAAATGATATTATGACATTAAAAAGGGATATCATCGAACCGATCATGGAGCACGGAATCAATAAATTCATCCTCATCGGTGAAAATGTATTAAATTTCCATTATTCCGACGATTGTTATTACGAAGAATGGTTCGACGAGGTGGAAGACGGTTGGATTGCTCTTGTTAATTTCCATGAGCACGTCATCAAAGAATTCGAGAAAATTCACCTCGACAGTTATTTCGTAATGGGAGGTGAATTAGAAGAAGAAGATTGGCGTACCTTGCAACCCTACGATTTTTACGTGAAAATAGCGGAGTATGTCCAAAAACGTTTGTCGTAATAATATAGCTGTTGGGATGCTGTTGGGATGTTGAATTTCAACATCCAGCACTGCAACATCCATATTTTTATAAAATAAAAATATAAAATGAAAAAAATCCTTATCATAGACGACGAACGAAGTATCCGTCGCGCACTTCGTGAAATCCTGGAATTCGAAGAATACCAAGTATTCGAAGCAGAGAATGGACAAGAAGGACTTGATTTGCTGAAAGCGAATCAGTACGACCTTGTATTCTGTGACATCAAGATGCCTATTTTAGATGGAATGGAAGTCTTAGAAGCGGTGAAGAAAACCGAAAACGACACGCCCTTCATCATGATTAGCGGACACGGAACCATCGAAACAGCTGTGGAAGCAATTCGTAAAGGTGCTTTTGATTTTATCGAAAAACCATTGGACCTAAACCGTATTTTAGTAACACTTCGCAATGCGAATGATCGTATATCGTTAGTAGAACAAACAAGTGTGCTTAAATCAACGATCAAAAAAATCAAAGGCTCAACCATTATCGGTAATTCCGAAGGAATTGTTCGAATCAAAGAAATGATTGAGAAAGTCGCACCGTCCGATGCACGTGTGTTGATTACAGGTGGCAATGGGACAGGGAAGGAGTTGGTCGCGCGTTCGCTACACGAACTTTCTAACCGTGTTAAGATGCCGTTTATTGAAGTGAATTGTGCTGCGATTCCTTCAGAGTTGATTGAAAGCGAATTGTTTGGTCACGAAAAAGGTGCGTTTACATCTGCTGTAAAAGACAAAAAAGGGAAGTTTGAATTAGCACAAGGAGGAACCATTTTTCTAGACGAAATCGGAGATATGAGTCTAGCGGCGCAAGCGAAAGTCTTACGTGCCTTACAAGAAAACGTGATTCAACGTGTAGGAAGTGAGAAGGATACCAAAATTGATTGTCGTGTAATTGCGGCTACAAACAAAGATTTACGCAAAGAAATCGAAGAGGGTAGGTTCCGTGAAGATTTATTTCACCGTATTGCTATCATCTTAATGCACGTACCGTCCTTAAATGACCGTAGGGAAGATATCTCCTTGTTAGCAGAACACTTTTTAACCGTTGTTTGTAATGATCACGGAATTGCAAGAAAATCATTGGATGAAAAAGCAATTCAAGCGTTAACAGCCATCAACTGGACTGGAAATATCCGCGAATTGCGCAATGTGATTGAGCGCTTAGTAATCCTTGCTGGAGATGTGATTACCGAACAAGATGTGAATTTATTTGCAAATCCGAAGGGGTGATATTAAAATCAAATTTATTTACTAGATAGTAATTAAAATGAATTATTGTTTATTGCATTGAATTACAGCAGTCGAATCATATGGTACTTGATTAAATGCTGCTTTTGTTG
>CANGOF010000054.1 GCA_947455515.1 Flavobacteriia bacterium | reverse complement strand
GCAACGCCACAATTAACCCGACAACCATACCCGTTATACCCCAAATGATGGTGGCATAAGCAAAATTCTTTACGATCTTGTTGTCGTAACTAAATTTTTGTACTTCCATTTTGTTTTTTGTTTTGGTTATTACTAATTAAATCATCCTCGAATAGGATGCGAACAGATGGTGTGTAATCGTCTTCATACTGACCAGATTTTATAGCCCATAAAAAAGAGCCTAAAAAGAACAGTGCTACAACTAAACTAACGACCAACATAATATAAATGATTCCCATGATGCAAAGTAAAGTAATCTACAGGCCGAAATTACTGATAGCTATTAGATGAAAAGCTGATAATTGTCATGAAATTGTCATATGACCTATAATATAGGTAAACCTACTTATTAAGTATTCGAAATCACTACGGATATTTATCTATTGGTTTGTGTTGTAACTCTAATTTCTGACCAAAAATATAAATATGACTGACGAAAGTCATCATTTGCTGTTTGCCTTACTTTCATCTTTGTACTGATTAAAATAAAATGACATGGAAGAATTTAAAACGATTATTGAACCGTTCAAAATCAAGATGGTTGAACCTATAAAAGTAAGTACCTCTGATGAACGTTTATCTTATTTACAACAAGCTCATTACAATCCATTCTTATTAAAGTCAGATGAGGTGATGATTGATTTCTTAACAGATTCAGGAACTTCTGCGATGAGTGCGAATCAATGGGCGGGAATTATGGTTGGTGATGAATCCTATGCAGGTGCTCGTTCATGGAATCACATGCGTGAGACTGTTGAAACGTTATCTGGGCATGGTTATGTACTTCCAACACACCAAGGTCGTGCTGGTGAACGAATCTTATATGGATTTTTAGGAGGGAAAGGAAAAGTATTTATTTCGAATACACATTTTGACACGACACGTGCAAATATTGAATTTTCTGGAGCCGAAGCAATTGATATCGTTATTGAAGAAGGTAAAAATCCACGCGAATTTCATCCATTTAAAGGAAATATGGATGTGGTTAAATTAGAAGCCTTGATTCAAGAAAAAGGTGCGGAAAATATTGGTGCAGTCATCTTGACTGTAACAAACAATAGTGGAGGAGGTCAACCTGTTAGTATGGAAAATACACGTCAGGTGAGTGCGATTTGTAAGAAATATGGTGTTCATTTATTTTTAGATTGTTGTCGTGTTGCTGAGAATGCATACTTTATTAAACACAGAGAACCAGGTTTTGAAAATCACACCTATTATGAAATTGCACAAGAAATGTTTCGTTTGACAGATGGTTCGGTAATGTCTGCGAAGAAAGATGCTTTAGTCAATATGGGTGGATTTATCACCTTGAAAGATGAAGCCTTAGCAAATGAGTGTAAAAATTTATTGATAATCACAGAAGGATTTGCAACGTACGGTGGACTTTCCGGAAGAGATATGGAAGCGTTAGCGATTGGTTTGAAAGAGGTTTTTGAACCAGATTATTTGCATTACCGAATTCGTAGTACGGCATTTTTAGGAGAACGTTTACGCGATATGGGAGTTCCATTGATGTGGCCGATTGGTGGTCATGCAGTATATATTGATGCCAAAGAATTGTATGATCATATACCTGTTCAGGAATATCCTGGTCAAGCATTGGTGTGTGAATTATATAAAAAAGGAGGAATTCGTACGGTTGAAATTGGTTCCGTAATGTTTGGTAAATATGACAATGAAGGAAAGTTGATACCTGCGCCGATGGAGTTGGTTCGTTTGGCGATACCACGTCGTGTATATACACAAAGTCACATCGAATTTGTAATTGAAGTATTCGAGAAAATCATGCAAGATAAAGCTAGTGCAAAAGGATTAAAGATTGTTGAAGAACCGTTGTTTTTAAGACACTTTACAAGCAAATTCGAACAGTTATAATGCTATTAAAACCATTGAGTTATGAAAATCAATGAGAAATATATACAATCACTCCCAACATTAGCGGAAAGTATGGTGGAAACATTGAAATTTTTTAATGTGAAACGTATCTATGGTATTGGGGGGGATTTTGCCGTAAATCTGATAAAAGCATTTGAGCAAAATTTTGATTTGTTACCTTCAAGTAACGAAATGCACGCAGCTTTTTCAGCATGTGGACAAGCGGAAGTGGAAGGAATAGGTTGTTGTATGACTACCTATACGGTGGGGAGTTTGCCTTGTTCGAGTGCGGCGGCATTAGCAAAAAGTGAAAAGTTACCTGTGATCTTTATATCAGGAGCACCTGGCGAAGCGGAAGTTGGAACAACAGCGATTCATCATACAGTTACTTCATCGAGTTCATGGAATGTCGATTACGATGCGAGTTTGAATAGTTTTAAAGGGTTGGGCATACGTGCAGAGCGTTTACAAGGACAACGATCAGCAGGACAGCCTGGTCTTTCAGGGGAACAATTTTTTCAACTTGTACTTCATGCATATACGCACAATGAACCTGTTTTTATTGAGATTCCAAGGGATATCGTTTTTGCAAAAACACAATCTATTCAATTGCCAGCGTCGATGCAAGAAGCAGTTTCGGATTGTATTTCGTACAAGTCTACGGATATTATCGTAGAAGAAATTGTGGAAAGTTTAGCCCAAGCAAAAGCACCACTTATATATATTGGTGAGGGATTAAAGTTGAATAAAACCTTACAGAAAACCATTCTCACGTTTTGTGAGCGTACAAATATACCGTTTGTATCATCCTGGTTTGCGAAAGGTATTTTTGATGACTATCATCCCTTGAGTTTAGCTGCGTATAATGGTGTGTTTTCAGATGAAGAGAAACGTCATTACATTGAACAAAAGGCTGATTATGTATTAGAAGTAGCTACGAGCATCAACTTGATGGATGCAAATAGTGCATTTGGAACAGGTACGCACGTGTTAGCAACCTTTGAGAATAAAACGGTATTGAATGGAACAGCGAAATTGCAGGCTGATATTCAAGCTGTTTTTAATAAGTTGTTAGTAGCGAATGTGATTCCTTATGCTCCAATGATACAAACATCTTCCATAGAACAAATAGCTCTAGGAGAAAAAATTGATTTTCACAATGTGATTTCTGTACTCAATGAAATTCAAGATCAATCGGATGTTCCGTTCATTTATTTGCCAGAGATAGGGAATTCCTATTTTGCAAGTTATAGTTTAAAAATAAAGTCATCTTCGTTAGGAAGAGGGTGGTTAAGTAATGCTTGGTATGGTGCGATGGGTACCTCGATGCCATATGCTCGTGCGGTATGCGAAGTGTTGAGAGAACAGAAATCGAATGATGTGGCAGTTGTGATTACAGGAGATGGAGGTTTTCATTTTCAATTGAACGAGTTGATTCATTTCATGCAAAATGATTTGTCAGTGATTATCGTTTACATGCGCAATAACATTTTCCATTTAGGTAAAAATAGTGATGCAAAGATTTACCAATGTTCAAACGCACATTTTGATATCATTAAATTGATTGAAAGTTATGGTGGAACAGCGAAAAAATGCAGCTCAAAATCGGAATTCACTCACTTTTTTGATGTTTGTGTAAAAGAAAATAAAGGGATAAAATTAATCGAAATTCCAATTGAGCCTATCGATGCTTATCAATGCAAAGAAATAAAATTATTGAACACGTATATTAGTGCAAAGAATGGAGTTCCGACTGCAGTA
This sequence comes from Flavobacteriia bacterium, assembly GCA_947455515.1. GTDB lineage: Bacteria > Bacteroidota > Bacteroidia > Flavobacteriales_D > Crocinitomicaceae > CANHVK01. The sequence goes on along the minus strand of CANGOF010000054.1, from coordinate 15,535 downwards.
CAGCGTTGGAAAGAGATTTCAAATCAGGAGTTATAGAAAAATAGAAGCAATGTAAAAGTCACTCGTAAGGGTGACTTTTTTTGTCGTGGTATAGTTAGAATTAACAAAATTGAAAGAAAATTAGTATATTCGATATATGCGTTTTTTTCTTCTCCTATTTTTATTTCCCTTTTTTTCCAATGCCCAATTTTTCAACAAAAAAATCGGAGATGTAACCGGTTTGGTAAAGTTTGCTGTTTGGGAGGAGGATACAAATGGTGTAGTGATTCAAGGTAGTAAACAAGTGTTATTTCAACATAATTTTTCCGTTGACTTGGTACATATAAAAAATCCACAACATATTTCAGTGGAAGAGTTTAAGCAAAAAGTTTTTCAATTTGTTAGTACACCGAAAACGGTTGTAAAGGTCGCTAAAATCGCTTGGGAGGATAGTGTAACTGGAATTAAGAAAAAAATCATTTTAAGGCGAAAAACAGAAGAACAAGCATTACAACTTTGTTTTATTAAACGAAATGGAAATTGGTTGATTTTCAAAGAGCAAGTTCCTATACTAGGGGATACAATTCTACCTATTCCAAAGCGTGTTTTGTTATTTGTGAATGGTTATCGTGGTTATGAACGAGAAGAAAATGAGAGTGATAATTTAGTCACTTCCAAAGATCGTTACCATTATTGGTACAAATTAGATGACCGTTTTATCGATACCTTAAAACCTACTGAAAGTTATTATTTGGACGGTAGTTTAAGTGTAAAAACTTCGAATCACCGCAATACCATTCGTTTTGTGAAAAGTTATTATTTCTCGAATCATTTTGTAAATCGGACGGATAGTTTAAAAAAATACAAACGATTAAACGTAGACCCGAACCCAACAGGTTTTTATTACCGCAAAGAAAAAGGTCGTATTGGAGGGAAAGCCCTTTTGTTAAAATTACATCAGAATCAAAAAGACACCATTGATATTGTGTGTCATAGTATGGGGTATGCTTACGCGTTGGGTATGATCGAAGTATTGAAAGACCATGTCGTTTTTGGAAATATTTATATTCTTTCGCCAGAGAATGGGTGTCAGGATGGTGCTGATTGGGCACAATTTCAACAAGCTTGGCAGTATGGAAGTAACTTGGATCAACCGAATCCGGATCCAATCTGGGAACAAGATGGTATTGCTCCGCAATGCGAAGTGAAAGGGATGATTTACGATTCAAAACATGGTCGTGCGTTTATTCCAAAAACATGGCCAAAGAAAAATTTCGTGGATAGTCACATGCCGTATAATTACGACTGGATATTTGAACGAATTAAGAAAGGAGAGGCGGGATATATTGGGAGGTAGTTTTTTCTTGGATTAATTAATTGAAATAAATTTATTATTTTTAATTAATCACAAATGCTAAACATTTGATTTGTTAGCCTAATTCAAAATTTCAACGATGAACAATTTAATCTATTTCTTATCAAAAAATAAGACGAGCTTGTTTTTAAGTCTCGCAGGAATCATAATGTTAATTGCACCAATGTCTACCAAAGAGGAAAAGCCCACCTATGTCTATGTAATTGGGTTAGTATTTTTACTTTTTGGTGTATTCTATTTGGTGAAAAATCGAAAATAATTCTTTTGAAAATAAGTTATGCATCGTACTCTATTCCTATTATTTTTGGTTTTTAAATTACCATTTTTAGTTCTTTCTCAAAATGTGTTAAAAACAACAACTCCAAAAATTTCTATTGAAATTGATAAAATAAAATCACCGATTTTTTATAAAGATTCAGATAAAATCATTGTTTATGGTCAAAGTAAAGAGCAATCAAATGTAATTCTTTTTAAAGTATATGATTCAAATTTAGAGTTGCTTACAATTAAGTCAGTTCCTTTCAAAAAAAGAATGCTTTCTTCTTTTGCATTGCAAAAGATAAGTAATTGGTACTGTTTATATATTAGTAGTTTGGGACCTTTAGAGAAATTATTTCTTGATGCTAATTTTAACCTGAAATTTAGTCAACGTATCGGTGGGTTTTCCAATGATTATAAATCTGAATTTGCTAAGTCACCGTTTTATTATTACATAAAACCCAATAGTAAATATCCTTATCTTGATAATACAACAACCAAAAATGAATCAAAAATTTACAGAGCATGGGATGTTTTTGATAGTTATGCACATTTAATAGATCAGAAGAATCAGAAACTTTACACCTTTGAAAAAAATGTCAATTCAATTTCAGATACTAATTCTTTTGAAATAAACTCATATAAAATTTTTGACAGTTTAATTGGAAATTATAAATATCTAAATTGGACCACAAAACTCGATTTTCACTTTAAATCGTATAGTAAAATTTGTTCATTTGATGATGAAAATCTTTATGTTTTAGTGAATTCAAGTTTGGAAGAATATCTTTTTTGTCTAAATAAAAAGAATGGAGAAATTATTTTTAAAACAAAAATTAATCCCGATTTTTTTAATACTTCAATGATTTCGAAAATTTCGAAAATTGATGGGAAAATAGTCGTTTTTGGAGATTTTTATTCTGACAAAATTAATGTAAATGAGCAAATTTTTTCAGGTTATTTTTGTGCTGAAATAAATGAAAATGGAATCATTGAGCAGCGTTTTCTTTATGAATTTCCTAATCATGTAACTGAAAAAACAGGTTTTAAAAATCAAAAAGAACATCGGTTAACACTTTGTAATGCAATATCAAAAACCGATTTTGGTTATTATTTTCTATTGACTAATTATGGTTCCAATGGACAGTACGTACAAAATTATGAAGTATTACATTTAGATGCTAATTTTCAATTATTGGATTCTAAAAAAATTACACAAAAATCAATAGTTCGATCATTTTTCAAGCCTGTTTTGACGACGGATTGGTCGTATTATGATCCTTCAATACTTAAAAGGTTTCATTTTACTACTTATTATGATTTCTTTTATGCAATGAGAGGGAGTGGAAATTTTAAAATGGCTAACAACGATTTTTCAAGTTTTATTTATATTTCAGAAGGTTCTAATTTCTTTAATACTAAATTTCAAGATGGCTTAATTAAGGTAAGTAATATTTCTCAAGACTATCTTGCAGATTATTCATTTTTATACTTAGAAAAAATTCACAGGCCCTCCAAAGATTGGAAATATTATTATCAATTAGAAGGAGGAGAAGATTTAAATACGTTCTATGGATTATTCAAAATAAAATCAAAGTATTACTTAGAAAAAAACAATTTATAAATGAAAATCTTTTTATTCTTTTTATTGCCTTTTTATCTTTCTGCTCAAAGTATTTCGGAGGGAACCACCTTGAATTTTTTGTTTTTGAAAAATGGGAGGTTAATCACTGTTAATGATGATTTACCTAAAAATCAACCTCAAATTGTAAATAATAGATATGTTGCAATTAATGATCAATTGTTTGAATTTTATCAAGTATCTGAGTTTAAAAATAAGATAGGAAACTATATTAATTGGAATGATGAAAAATTTCTTCTCCGACTTGAAAATGGTAAAATTAAGGTTTTTTTGGATTCTATTTCTGACGAAAGCAAGAGGTATTATGTATTAAGTTCTAACTATGAATACGTTCGATTAAAATTCAAAAATATTAAACCATTAATTGAAAATGATGAAACCATGTTTACTGAACTAAAAGCATCTAGAAGAAAAATCAGGTTAATTAAAACTTCCCTATATGTTTATACAGTTTTAACGACTTCAAGTGCGTTTTTGTTTAAACACGATGATGCTAAAGCAGGCATGCTTATAGTAGGGTTGTTTCCTCTGCGAATTTTAGGATTTGTGAATTATAATACTTTATACTTACCAATAATAAAAAAGTACAACAATAAACAATTGTTTTAGAGTTAGTTGAATGAATTGTTATATACGTAAAATAGCTGTTAATTACTTTTACTATTTTTAAACTTAAAAATTAATTTAGACAAATAAATATAATGACAATTACAACTATATTCTTGCTTATTTTTCCCCTTTCTCTAATACCTTTAGAATCTATAAGGGTTTTAGTTCTCCTGTTTTTACCTCCCCAGTTCTAATTTCCGCTCGCTTTGGATTAGGTGTTAGGTATTTTTTAGTTAAAAACATCGGTATTCAATTAGCAATAGGAATAGGGCAAGGAGGATATGGAAATGCTGGTTTAACAATTAAAATTTAATAGAAGTTTAAGATAATTTCAAATTAGTAGAATCAGTTATACAGACACTTATTTTGAGCTTTATTCCAATCAATTCTTTTTTAACTTTGTAAATAAATCTAAATAGTGTCACATTTTTGAAAGTTTAATTCGTTGTTTGGATGTTTATTAAAGTTACAATTATATTATTTTAAATTCAATTCTCTACGGATATAATTGCTCAAAATGTAGTCGATAGTCTTTGTCCAAAAGTTTCCGTAGAATTAGGTCGTTTGAAAAATCCTTCCCTAATTAAAGAAGACGATAGAATAATCGTTTATGGTTTAAATTCAAATCAAAAGAATTTAATTACTATTAAAGTGTTTAACAAAGAATTAGACTTAATTAGTGTTACTTCATTTTCTATCAAGCATCGATTTCAAAGTGTTCTTTCCTTGAAAAGAGTTAAAAATTATTATTGTTTATCTGTTTCTAATTTAAAATATTTAAATAAATATTTCTTAGATTTTAATTTTCAAGTCGTTTCTAACGAGGAGATTAATGTATTTAAATCGGATTTGAATCATAACATAGATAAGCATGTTGTTAATAGAAATCCGATGTTTGTTGATCCTATAAATCAGGAAATGTTTGAAATGATAAGCACCGGAGTCGAAGATCAAAAGCGTATAAATACCCTTTATTGTTATGCGATTAGGGATAGTATTGGAAGTAGTGAAAAAAAAATAAACTGGGAGTATAAAATACCTTTTCATGATCAAATTAAGAGTAAGATTTGTTCTTTCGATTCTAAATTTTTATATGTTTTAATTCATTCAAATTATAATGAGTTTTTATTTTGTTTTGCAAAAAAAACGGGAGAATTAATCTATAAAACTGAAATTAATACAGGACAACTAAAAACTACCTTATGCTCAAAAGTCGAAAAAATAGATGATGAAATTATACTTTTTGGAAGCTTTTTTGATGATAAACATAAATTAGAAAAAGAAATTTGTTCGGGATATTTTTGTGCACTAATTGATAAAAAAGGGGGAGTGTTAAAGGTGAAAAAACAAGATTTTTTTACTGCAATTACAAATAAGTCTGAGATAACTTCTGTAGAGCAAAAAGAGAAAAAAATTGCATTATGTAATTTTATTACTAAAAGTAACTCAGGTTATCATTTTTTAGTGTCAAATTATGTTGTTAATAACGATGACGATTATCATTTTTGGTTTGAGTATAGTACCTCAGGAATGAAAGTTAATCAATATGATGAAAACAATAACACTATTAATTCGATTCAAAATTATGAAGTTGTACATTTGGACAATCATTTTCAAAGTATAAATTCCATCACTTTTCCTCAAAAAACATTAGTACATTCATTTTTTAACTACTCCTTAAAAGAGCACTTCTCTGTTTATGATGAATACATTATTAACCCAAATCGAGTTGGTTTGGACTATGCCAATTATTACGATTTTTCTTATTCCATGAGAGGCAGCGGAAACTTTTTTTGGTGTAATAGGGAAATGTCGAAAGTTATTTATTTGAGTTCGGCTAACTCTTTTTCGCATCCGTTTAACAAAAACTTAGCGCTAATAAAGGTTTCCCTTCCTTCCACACTTGGTAATTCAAATTTTACGTGGTTATATCTAATCAAACATTTTTATCTTGGAAAAAAGGATGAATTGTACAAAGCTTTTTTTAAACCATTGAAAAATGAGGATATTTTATATGGTATAAAGAAAGTAAAACAGAAGTACTATCTAGAGATGATAGATTTTAATTCGTTTTAGTTACAATTAGTCATTTATAGCGATTGTTTAGATAATAATAGTTGAGTATTTTCGTTTAAATGTAAAATCAAATCAATATGAAAACAGCATTAATATTCGCATTACTTTTTCTTGGATTGTTTGCTTGCAAAAAGAAGGAAATAACGACTAACTCAACCGTTAGTACTGATAAAATAGCAGATAATAAAATTCAAATTTCACGATTTGGAGACATCTACTATACCTACGATAGCAAAGGGAATTTAGTAGGTACAACTTCAATAAGTGGAGGGATTTCTACTGATTTAGCAGGGTGGAACTATTTGTCAACGAATTATATCATGTCAGGATCTACCTTTGGACCTTCTTATGATTCACTAAATTTGAAAGGATATTTATCTTGTTTTAATTATGATGAAAATGGCATTGCTAACTATGTTGCTATCGGTACTAAGAAATACGCTTCTAAGATTTTTAATACGGTTTTAAATGGGGATGTGATAAAACTAAAAGAAGATTATACACAATTTCATGAACCAATAAATTTGGATCAATCTTTTTATAAAAAAATAATGTATACCAATATCGTAAATAAAGGAAAATTACCAATAATAGAGACAAAGGGTATAGGTTTTGTTTTGAATCCTTATATCTATGGTAATGCGGTGAAACATTTACCTGAAAAAGTAGTATGTACAGACGCAAATTTTAATGGAGTTTCAAGTACCATTCAGTATTCGTATGAATTTAATTCCGATAGTTTAGTTACTAAAATCACTAAAATTTGGTTTGGAGATATAAGCGATACGATTGTTGTTCCGGTGGAGTATGTGAAGTAAGAGTCCTCTTGTTTGTTGGTCAAACTATTTTTCTCTTTAGATTAGATACTATTTCCCAAAAAAATCAGTTATTTTATATATAAGCTTAAATTTTTTGTATGAGGTTTGTATTCATTATGCTATGTTTAATAGCAACTTTTTTTAGTTTTTCACAATTAGATAGTTTGCATGTGAGTCGCTATTTACCTAAAGATTTTGGGGTGTATCCGTATAAGAGTGAAATTAAACATCTAGCTATTACCTCGGATATTACGGGTGAAGAATCCGAAATAAAGAGACAATTAAAATGTTATCCTTATACATATGACGATTCAAATCGCATTGTTATTAATCCTTCGTATGTTGATTCATTGAAAATAGTTCGGTATTCAAATTTTAATTCAGTTTATCGATCTGAATTTAATATTCAATTTTATAGCAATTATATTGGATTTAATGAAGATATACCACCATTTATAGATACCGTACAAGATGGGGTTTATGTTGTCTATTATAAACGTTATCCTTATGCAGATGGTGATACGATAAAATTTTATGAAAATCGAATAGCTTCTATTTTTAATGTCAAAAATCTATCCCATAGTGGAAATGCTTATTGGTTTACTATTGATGGTCAAAGACTTTATAAGTCAGGAAAATATGAACAAGGAAAAAGAGTTGGCGAATGGTTCTTAAGTGATGTTCAACCTAATGATGTTGATGCGTACGAAATACGAAAAGTTTATTCTAATGATATACCTTACTTTAACAGTTATGAAGATAGATGTGAGTTTCGAGAAAAAAATAAATATCCATCTGGATTTCATGACATTAGATTGGTGGTGAGGGGTGATACTTACGAACAATATGTAGATTCCATTTTAGTGCAAAAGTGTACCGATTCGATATTTGAAAAGTATATATGGAGAATTCCAATAACACATAAATTATTTAAATCAGCAAAGGATAATAGGCAATTAATTGAAAAATTAAAAGTTGGATCACCTGTTGAAATTTCGGAGGATGAATTTTTAAATAGAAATAACTCATTTTTCACAAAGTGGCGTGATACTTTAAATTCTATCGAAGAAAAATTTACGTTGAATGTTGAGAAAAGCTATTTCTTGAATAATTATTATGATAAAGTTGATCCGTTCACTGGGGAGGTTACTTATTCTAGTCCCTTAAATCAATTTGATTTCTCAGAATATGAAAGTTATTATCTCAATGGAAAACCAATGGTATTGTATCGTAAAACTAATGGTAAGGAAAAATTAGAAATTTTCAATGAACAAAATCGAAGTATTTTTTCTCGTATAGAAGTGGATTCATTCGAAGTTTTAAAGTATAATAAACATTATTTTGATACGATTAAAAGCAAGGTTTTTAAAAATTATTTCGAGCGCTCCTACGATGAGGTAGGGAAAGTGTTGACATTTCATATTAAAAGTTATAGAATTGATAGAGGTTATTTTAACGATGTTGAGTATAACAATTATAAGAAGCTTTTAGTCGATCAAGATGTCATTAATCCTTCCTTTAAATTAATCGATGGCAGACTTCATAAAAAAATAGAAAATGAATATTTGGGTAATCATTATGAATATATCCAGGAATCAACTGAAAAATACAAAGAGCAGAATTTAGATTCGTTGATTTCTTTATATAGTTGTTTTAATGAAGGAAATAAGTTGAAAAAATCTATTGAAGTTAATTTTCAAAAAAAGGAAGTATATCTAACGATAAATGATAGCATACCCTTAAAAATTAAAATGAAATTAATTAACGATTCGATTTTAAATACAGAGTTAACGTATGCTTTTTCAAATGGAATAACAGTTTTTACTCAACAAAATTGCTACGATTTTTATAAATGGAATGAAGATTTGCCAACTTTTGCTTATTTAAGTCTACAAAAAGGAATTAATCTAATAGAAAATTTATTTCAAAATGAAAAATTAGAGAAGGATTTAAATCACATTGTTTCGGAGGATATAGCCTATTATTTTGATCACGTTTTATCGATCATACATTTCACTAATTCTTCGTCAAACAATCGAGATTTTATTATCAAAAAGGATGGAAAACCGCTTTCGTGTATGTTCTTTTACAATTTTAGTACGAAATCAATTAATTTAAACATTTTGGAACATATGAATCAAAATGTTAGTTTATCAGCAAGTGAAAGTGCATTTATTTTCAATGAAATTCAAAAAGACATTTATATAATATTTGATAGGTCAGACACCAATTTCGTTCAACATCATTTACCATCTTCTAAAAGGATGAGTCATAAAGAAATTGTGAATCGATTAAAACGTATGAATCCTTACATGGCCTCTATTCCAATAAGAAATGGAAGGTTTAATGGCAAATTAACAATTATTAATGATAATAATGAGCCAATCAAAACCTGCTTTATTATTGAAAATAAAAGAGAAGGGGAAGATGTAGAGCATCAATTTATGCTTACTGCTGAAATAGTTAGAAAATCGAACTTTGTAAACGGATTAGAGGAAGGTTTATCCACAATAACTCAATATTCGAAAGAAGATACCATGTATACAGAAATAAATTATTTACATGGAAAACCACATGGGCGTTATGAAAATAAATCAACATCTAACAATTTTTATTACTTTGAAAATTATAAAAATGGAAAGTTAGATGGAGAGAAAATTGACAAATATATAATTGAAGATACGGTTTATACAACGAGCAATTTTAAACTTGGTGTTCTTCATGGAAAATACAGCAACAGGAAAGTAAATGCAAAAGAGGAAGAAGTATATTATTATAAAGACGGAAAATTAGATGGTCCAGTTTATAAAATTAAAGAGAAAGATACTATTGTTACCGAAAGGTATAAAAACGGACTGAATGATTCCTTATTAATTTATAATGAAGAATATTCGTATCATACTTGTATTGAAAAAGTGAGTATGCGTGAAGGCTTGAAACATGGTGCCTTTGAAGTGTTTGATTCTAAAATGAACAACTTACTTATTAAAGGGAATTATTGGAAGGATACCTTAAATGGCCAACTTACATTTTTTCATAAAAACGGGAAGAGAAAAGCATTGTTTAATTTAAAAAATGGGGAATTTATAGATACTTCTTTGTTCTATGATACGTTAGGTAGTCTTTCTATCATGCATGTATTAGATCACAACAACTTTGTTAAAGAATTTAAATATGTAAATGGTAAAATTTTGTCTGTCATAAGTTTGGATAGTAATGTTCGTTACGAAAATGGAATGGAATCTTTATCATCCCCTTTAAAATATACCTATGTTGTGATAGATCAACAATTAGGAAATATAGATAAAGAATTTATAGTTGATTTTTTAAGGAAAAATAATAAAGCAGATGTTTTTTATGTAAGTAATTATTCTGTGTTTACTTATGTAGAAGAAAATAGCAACGAAAAAATCAAAGGTCATTTTGATAAGAATTTTTGTATAAATCAAGAAATGAATAGTAATTACTTCGTTTGTAGTGAATCAAAAAAAATAGGCCCTTGGATTTATTCACCTAAAAAAGGAAATCCGTATCAGAAAGAAGATTACCTAAACTCCTTGATTTTGCCATGCGCTAATCGTATCGACTCCATCGTATTTTACCCTATACAAAAAATCACCCAATACGCAAACAAACGAAAAAGTAAAGTGCTCTGGGAAAAATACGTCATCGAAAACACCTCCCTCTACAACTGTGGGCATAAGGAAACCTATGAAATCAACACCTATTACATAGCTTATGAACAAGACTCTTCCATGCATTTGCGTAATGGCTATCAGAAAAATTACTACCCTAATGGAGTTCTCCAAAGTGAGGGAATGAATAAAGCTGGTCTCCCAACAGGTGGTTGGAAGTTTTACAACGATAATGGTAGTTTAAGAGAAGCTGGAAATTATAAGGATGGTAAACGAGTGGGACGTTGGTTGGCGGGTGATCTTTCCAAAATCAACTACCTAGGCGACATCTGTATGGATATGAACGACCCAAGAAATGTCGCTTTACAAAAAGAATTGGAAAATCAATTGGATATCGAAGAAGCGTTTTATGAATCAGGATATGTAGTTTCGAGAAATTATTTGAGTGTGAGAAAGTAATTATCGATACACCCTTTTCAAACCATACACCAAGGATATTTGTCCAAATACAGGGTATACACTTGATCCTAAACTAGCAGTTTCATTTCCAATAAAAAAATTATACCCGCCAGTAGCAATGACTCTTAGATTGTAAGGTAGTTGATAACTTATACCTGTTTCCAATCCAAGGACCATAGCTGAATTGTGGTATTTTTGACTTTCAAAATAATCTCCAAGATTCGTGCTGACATATCCCACATTGAAGCGTACTGTTGGCATTAATTTCTTGTGTTTTCGGAAATAATATGCAGCAAAAGCATCAAAATGTGTCATAGAAAGTGCATTCGAATGAAAAGCACTTCCTAGGTCTGAGAATGTAAGATTGATTCCTGCGTGTAGTGGAATCTGACCTGTTATTTTTGCCGAATAAAATTCTGCAGTGATACCATTTTCCCAATAAAAACCAGTGTATTTTTTTGCACGTATACCAACCTCGATAGATTTGTAAATACTGTCTTGTGCGTGAAGAGAACGAATCAGTAGGATTGCTAAAAGTGTAATTAGGTATCTCATAATGCGGAAATTATTTCGTTAAACACGTCGTTTTGTTGTTGTACATCATTAATCGTATAGCTATTTCTTCCTTTTAATCGCGTAAAAACATGCAGTTCAGATTCAATCATTTTCACGTTAATGGCTTGATTATTGGAAAGTTTAACTCCTTTATATAATAATACTGCACTTATTGGATCGGCAGAAGCGTCTTTTTGTGCTTTGTAGACTGTTAGATTTACATTGTTTGGTAACGTAATTCCATCTTCTAATTTTTTACGCATGATTTGTGTAAAATCATTTAACTGTTCCAAAGCCTGATAGGGTCTATATTTATACCAAAACCCATTTTCTCCTTGTTCCATGGTTGTTTCGCTATAACCTAAAGCAGGACCAACTGCGGAAACTAAGGCTAAAGTCTTATTGGAAGGGATGATGATAGGGTCAATGAAAAAAACATTTTGGAGGACATCTGCATTTATTTTACGTGCATTTATGGCTTCTAAAATCAATGGGCAACCTGTGGAGGAACCAACGAATGAAATATTTGTATAACCAAGTGCTCGCAATGCATTGTATTCCGAAATTAGTGGTGTTTGCCAGTCTTCCCACGATGCTTGTTTGAAGTCTGCATAATCTCTTCCATGTCCACCAAGTAGTACAACTGAAATCAACGCTTTGCCATTACCCTTAACGAAATTTTTAAATTCCAACCATTCAAAAGTGGTCGCTGAAAATCCATGTACAGCAATCAAAACCGGTGTCGACTTATCCTGAAGGGAAGGTGTTGGATTAGCCGCCGAAAGCAAAAAGTTTTCTGGATGGGTAAGACTTGAATCGTTGATCGTTGTTCCGTCTAAATCAATCGTATTGTCAATCGGAGGAGTTTTGTCGGATTTTTTACAGGCAGCTAACAGACAGCATACGAGTGAAATGAATAGGAAATGTTTCATTACTTTTTTTGATAAAAATAGTATTTTTTTACCAGTAAGACATTTAGAAAATAACAGGTTATGGTTAATCTTGAGGGATTTGAGAAATTAATCGGAATAATATATAAATGAATAATGACCAAAGGTCACTTAATAAACTTTGGTTTTAAACATTTTTTTTCTTGCTTAATTTCTTAATGGTTAGTCTGCTCGATTTATTTTTTTTAACTACCTTTAATTATGCACTTTTTAACTCAATTAGCCCATACATTAAAGCACAGTCTCCCTGGAGAACGAGCGCATATTCCTTTGTCACCCTTACATCGACCTGTAACAAGTGAAGTCATTCAAAATCTTACAGAATACAAAGAATCTGCGGTAGCTGTTGTCTTATTTGAGTCCAATCAAACCTATGAGTGCATATTAATCCAAAGAACAGAATACGACGGAAAGCACAGCGGACAAATTAGTTTTCCTGGAGGTAAAAAGGATAAAGAAGATGTGGATTTATTCACGACAGCCAAACGAGAATGTTGGGAAGAAGTCGGTGTGAATATGGATTCTGCAGAATACTTAGGGAAATTAAGTCAGGTGTATATACCTGTAAGTGGGTTTTTAGTTGAACCGCATGTTTTTTATTACCCTGAACAACCCTCATTTGTTCATCAAGAACGCGAAGTTGCACACGTTTTTACAATTTCATTGGATGAACTATTAGCGGAAGATGTAATTGGAGAAATGAAAGTCACGACAGAAAATAAGTTGGTAAAAATGAAAGTTCCTTGTTTTAATATCAGGGACAAACAAATCTGGGGAGCGACTGCGTTAATTTTGAATGAATTGAGGGAAGCGGTCCTTCGACAAGCTCAGGAACCGAAGTGACGAGTGGCGGACGATAACAAAAACTGAAATAGAGACAATTAAATAAAAAAAAATGAAAAGTCTTAAAAAAATTAGTTTAATATTCGTTTTGGGAATATTAATTTCAATACTTACTGCAGGTGCATGTGAACCAAAGTATTCGAGTAAATATATACTTGAGAATAATTCAGATTCTACTTTGTTCTTAAGTTTATTTAGGAACTATCAAAAAGATTCAATTTCTACAAAACTGATCACTAATAATTGGATAAAAATTCCTGCACACACGGGGTATAAATTAGGTGATTATGCTATGTGGGGAAAATTAAGAGATGATCAACTAATGTATTTCAATGATTCGCTTAAATTGACATTAGATACTCTCGCAAAAATTGGAGTCAAAAAAGACATGAATAATTATTCAAATTGGAAAAGAACAATCTTAAATAGTAATACTAATCAATATACTTTTTCTATTACAACTTCAGAATTTAAATAATGTAGCATTATACTGACATCCCTCATATTTTATTAGCCTTACATTTCATAGATTTGATAGTACTTTAATACTTCAAATTATGAATACTGCACATCTACACATGTTAATCAATCACTTGCCAATAGTAGGGGTGATTGTTGGTTTTGTAATCTTATTAAGTGGCTATTTATTTAAGTCGCAGTTGACACGTCGCATCGGTAATATCACCTTGTTTTTTTCTGCTGTGTTTGTCTACCCGAGTTTTAATACAGGGGAAGGAGCAGAAGAGGTAGTAGAGAATCTTCCTGGGGTTAGTGAGGGTATTATTGAAAAACATGAAGAATTAGCCGAACAAATGGTCAATTTTGTAACCATCTTATTGCCATTGTTATTGCTGACATTTTATGCAGAATGGAAACAAAAAAGTTTCTTGAAGTATGCGCAATTAGCTGTCTTAGCAGTCTCGTTCATCGTTATCGTTTATGGTAAATTGGTTGGCACTTCTGGAGGAGAAATCAGACATACCGAAATTCGCAAAGAACAAGTGAAGGGTTCGGAAGGAGAACTAAAGGTAGGTAACGAAGAAGGGGAGGAAGAGGAGGATTAATTAAACCTTCAACCATCCAGTAATACTTAATCGGTTCTTATGCGTGACTAAGACCTCATGTTCAATCTCATTGCTTTTAAAGAACACACATTTTCCAGCAGTCGGATTGATTTTTACTGTTTGATGATTTATTTTCAAGGATAATTCACCACCGTCTTCGGTTTGCCAATCTTCATTGAGGTAGACAATAACAGAATACTTTCGTCTATCGTTGGTCGTAAATTGATCAATATGTTTTTTGTAGTATGTCCCTATTTCATAGAGTGTGTAATGAAATTCATAGTCTGTAATCCCAGTGTAGCAGGTGCGATTCAGGTAAATAACCATAGCATCCATCATTCCTAAAAACACATTTTCACTTTTATTATCATGTGATTGATCTAACCAATAGATTTTATCTCCACGGACAAGGTCTGAATTGTTTATTTTGGCCTTGGTTCCTGTCCCTGCAAGTGTAAGATTTCCGTGCTTAAAATGCGTATGTAGGTTAGCGCTAAGTTCCGTAGAAAGTTTTTTTGAAAGGAAAAATTCAGAGATGCCGATTTTATTTTCAATAAAACTATCTATCAAGGCATCAAAAACCTTTTCCATAGTATCGATTTTAACAATCGACACATGTCAAGAGTGATGTAAGGTAGGTGGAATTATTGGTTATGAAGGATGAATGATGTATTATTCAAACATTATTTTTATTTTTTTCTTCCCTTTGGCTTATGAACTGCACGTCTTCCATCTTCTTTCGCATTAGCTTTTCCTTTACCAAACAAACTAGGCTTACTACCATTTTTCTTTACTTTTGTCTGAATAGGTTTAGCAGCAACGACTTTCGCTTTCGCTTTTGGTGTCGGTTTTGTTTTTGATTTATTGCTTTCGGATGTTGATTTCTCAATCATTTGGAAGATGTTGTCCAATTCTAAATCCGTTAAATCACGCCATTCTCCAATAGGTATTCCTGCTAGTGAAACATTCATGATACGAGTACGCTCTAACTTACGGACTTCGTACCCAAAATACTCGCACATACGACGAATCTGACGATTCAAGCCTTGAATTAAGGTAATACGAAAAACCAATGTGCTTTCTTGGGTTACCTTACATTTTTTGGTTACCTGACCTAAAATCGGAACTCCGGTAGCCATTCCTGTTATAAATTTTTCGGTAATTGGTTTGTCGACCGTAACTAAATATTCTTTCTCATGAGCATTTTCAGCTCGTAAGATTTTGTTTACTATATCTCCATCATTGGTTAAGAAAATTAATCCTTGCGAATCT
>CANGOF010000053.1 GCA_947455515.1 Flavobacteriia bacterium | reverse complement strand
TTAGGGCTAAGGGATGAGGTGCTAAAGTCGATAACCGATTTAGGGTTTGAAGCACCTACTCCTATCCAACAAGAAGCAATACCGTATTTACTTAAGAGTGAAAGCGACTTTGTTGGACTAGCACAAACAGGAACGGGAAAAACGGCAGCTTTCGGCTTGCCACTGGTGAACAATGTACAGTCTGGTACACGTCTTCCGCAAGGATTGGTAATTTGCCCAACACGAGAATTGTGTTTGCAAATTTCAAAAGATTTAGAAAACTATTCTAAGTACGACAGAGACACGCAAGTAGTTGCAGTCTATGGAGGAACAGATATTCGTCGTCAGATGACACAGGTGAAATCAGCAACAATCATCGTTGCTACACCAGGAAGATTGGTTGATTTAATCAACCGTAAAGCAATCGTGCTTCAAGAAGTTCAATGCGTTGTATTGGATGAAGCAGATGAAATGCTTAACATGGGGTTCAAAGAAGATATCGACATGATTCTTCGTCAAACTCCAGAAGAAAAAAATGTATGGTTGTTCTCAGCGACAATGCCTAAAGAGGTAGCTGAAATTGCGAAAAACTATATGACAAATCCCTTAGAAGTTTCTATCGGACACAAAAATCAAGGAAATCAAAACATCGACCACATCTACTATTCTGTAAAAGAAAAAGATAGATATGCAGCGTTAAAACGTTTGATCGATGTTAACCCAGATATTTTTGGTTTGGTATTCTGTCGTACAAGACATGAAACGCAATCTGTTGCGGAGAAGTTGAGTAAAGATGGTTACAATGCAGAACCGTTACACGGAGATTTGTCGCAAGCACAACGTGACAACGTAATGAAACGTTTTAGAGAAAGAACGTTGCAATTATTAGTTGCTACTGACGTTGCTGCACGTGGAATCGATGTGGATGATATTACGCACGTAATTCACTATCAATTACCTGATGATATCGAAAATTACACGCATAGAAGTGGTAGAACTGCTCGTGCTGGTAAAAAAGGTGAGTCTTTGGTGTTGATTAATACACGTGAAGGTTACAAAATTCGTTCGATTGAAAAACAAATCAGAACGGACTTTACTGTAGGTAAAATTCCAAGTGCACAAGAAATTTGTGGTTTACAATTGACTAGCTTAATTGGTAAAATCAAAGACACAGAAGTAAAAGAAAAAGAAATTGAAAAATTCTTACCTGCTATTTTTGCTGATTTTGCGGATTTCTCAAAAGAAGAGGTAATCAAGAAATTTATCTCTGTTGAATTTAATCGTTTCATCGATTATTACGGTAAAGCAGGTGATATTAGCACCGATGGTGGACGTGATAGTAGAGATCGTGATTCTAGAGACTCAAGAGATTCTCGTGACTCAAGAGATAGAGATTCTCGCGGAGATCGTGGTGAACGAAGAGAAAGATCTGATCGTAACGACGAAGGTAAAACACGTTTCTTTGTAAGTATCGGTAAACGCGATGGATTAAATCCTGGTGGTTTATTACGTATGATTTGCGACGAAGCTGGATTAACTTCTTCTCATATCGGTAAGATTGATGTATTACCAACGTTCAGTTTCTTTGAAGCTGATGATGTTCATACAACAAAAATCTTAAGCACCGTAAATGGAGCAAATTACGAAGGTAATCAAGTAAATGTTGAAGTAACTAAGAAGAAAGCTGAACCTCGTAGATCTTCCGGTGGTGGATTTGGTGGCGAAAGACGCTCTTCTGGTGGCGGATTCGGTGGTGAACGTAAATCTTTTGGAGGCGGAGATCGCGATAGAAAACCTTTTGGTGACCGTCCTAGTGGTGGTGATCGTGGTGGCGAAAGACGCTCTTTTGGAGGAGGTGACAGAGGTGGAGACCGTGGAGGTTTCTCTGGAAGTCGTTCAAGTGGTGGTTCAAGACCAAGAAGAGATTCTTACGGGTCTAAATAGTTAAGTATAAATTTATAGTAGTTTTTCTTTTATGGAAATTAGAAATATTGCAATTATTGCACACGTTGACCACGGTAAAACAACCCTGGTAGATAGAATGATTGAAGCTGGTACAGATGCCAAAAAACACGAGAAACCGAAAGGAGAGTTGTTTATGGATAATAACGATTTAGAGCGTGAAAGAGGAATCACGATCGTTTCTAAAAACGTTTCTGTATTGTACAAAGGAACAAAAATCAACATCATTGATACTCCTGGTCACGCCGATTTCGGTGGTGAAGTTGAGCGTGTATTGAACATGGCGGATGGTGTTTGTTTGTTAGTGGATGCTTTTGAAGGTCCAATGCCTCAAACACGTTTTGTACTTGGTAAAGCGTTAGCTTTAGGATTAAAACCTTTATTGGTTATCAATAAAGTGGACAAAGAAAACTGTACACCAGAAGAAGTTCACGAAAAAGTATTCGACTTAATGTTTGAATTGGATGCGAATGATAATCAATTGGATTTCGCTACAATCTATGGTTCAGCTAAAAATGGTTGGATGTCTGAAGATTGGAAAAAACCAACAGATTCAATAGCTCCTTTATTAGATCGTATCTTAGAATATTTCCCACCAAAGAAAATTGATGAAGGAAATACACAAATGTTGATCACTTCCTTAGACTTCTCTACATTCGTTGGTCGTATCGCGATCGGACGTTTACACAGAGGCACACTGAAAGAAGGACAAAACATCATTCTTGCGAAAAGAGATGGTCGTCAAGAAAAACACAAAATCAAAGAGATGTTTGTGTTTGAAGGAATTGAAAAAGTAAAAGCTACTGAAATTCAAGCTGGAGATATTTGTGCAATCACAGGAATCGAAGGTTTCGAAATTGGCGATGTTATCTGTGATGCAGATAATCCAGAACCATTAGATTCCATTACGATTGACGAACCTACAATGAACATGTTGTTCTCAATCAACGATTCTCCTTTCTTCGGAAAAGAAGGTAAAAAAGTTACTTCTCGCCATATCCAAGAGCGTTTAACAAAAGAGTTAGAAAAAAACTTGGCTATGCGTGTAACGAACACGGATAAAGCGGATAAATGGTTGGTAGCTGGACGTGGTGTATTACACTTGTCTGTATTAATTGAAACAATGCGTCGTGAAGGGTATGAATTACAAGTAGGACAACCTCAAGTAATCATTCGCGAAATTGACGGAGTGAAATGTGAGCCAATAGAAGAGTTGACTATCGATTTACCAGAAGAGTTTAGTGGTACAGCTGTAGAAGCTGTTTCTAAACGTAAAGGGGAAATGACAAATATGGAGCCTAAAGGTTCTCGTATGACGATACAATTCCAAATTCCTTCAAGAGGTATTATCGGTTTGAGAAACTACTTATTGACACAAACTGCTGGTGAAGCAATCATGAGTCACCGTTACTTGGAATACCAACCATACAAAGGTGAAATTCCAGGACGTCAAAATGGTTCGTTAATTTCTATGGAACAAGGAACTTCAATTCCTTTCTCTATTAATAACTTACAGGAAAGAGGTAGATTCTTTATCGCTCCAAGTGAAAACATCTATGAAGGGCAGGTAATCGGTGAAAACTCGAGAGCTGGTGACATGGTTGTGAACGTTACGAAGACTAAGAAAATGTCGAATATGCGTTCTTCTGGAAACGATGAAAAAGTGAAATTGATTCCACCAATTAAATTTAGTTTAGAAGAGTGTTTAGAGTATATACAAGGAGATGAGTATGTAGAGGTAACACCTGAAAAC
Source organism: Flavobacteriia bacterium (assembly GCA_947455515.1). Classification (GTDB taxonomy): domain Bacteria; phylum Bacteroidota; class Bacteroidia; order Flavobacteriales_D; family Crocinitomicaceae; genus CANHVK01. Next base: position 16,435 of record CANGOF010000053.1, on the reverse strand, counting down.
TTAAGAATCCGTAAAATATTCTTGAAAGAGACAGAGCGTAAGAGATCTGGAAATAAATAAGAATTAATTTTTAGTTGAGAAGCCCTTTGCAGTAATGTGAAGGGCTTTTTTGGTTAATAACTTCAAGAAATTAATTTTTGTAAAGCAATTATTAAGACTTATCTTTATACAATAAACGTGGAGTTATGAATTACGACGACGAAGAAAACGACAATGATTATTTTGATGGAAATTTGAATGAAGAGTTGGATCGTTTTGAGAAATCCTTGACAGGTGAACCACTCGGTTTTATGGATAGCGATACGTTAGAAGCAATCATCGATCATTACCTTATTCAAGGAAACTATACGAAAGCAAATTTATGTGCAGAAATTGGGATTCAACAATTTCCATTTATTGCTTTATTCTCGCTTCGCAAAGCACAGGCAATTTCTGCTAACGGACAATTAAAAGAAGCATTAAATTTATTAAGTCAATTAGAGAAATCAGGAAATACCAGCTGCGAGCATTTTTTAACCAAAGCATCCATCTTTAGTCAATTAAGAGATTCTAAAACAGCGATTAAATATTTTACGGAAGCGTTGAATGTTGCAGAACCAGAAGATAAAGATGAAATTTTTGTCGATTTGGCTATGGAATACGAAGCTTCGAAAGATTTTAAAAATGCGGTGCGTATTTTGAAACAAGCATTAGAAACCAATCCAGCAAATGAAGTTGCAATCTATGAATTAGCATTTTGTTACGATCAAATGGAAGATTTTGATAGTGCAATCCAATGTTATTCAAATTTTATCGACGAAAATCCTTATTCGTTTACTGCTTGGTATAATTTAGGGAACGCATTTTCTAAATTAGAAAATTTTGAAAAAGCAATTTGGGCGTACGATTATTGTTTGTTGATAAACGAAGACTTTTCTCCAGCTTATTTTAATTTAGGGAATGCATACCTTTCGGAAGAAAAATATTTGCTCTCTATTCAAAGTTTTGAAAAATGTATCGAATTAGATGGTGAAGATGGTTTGACGCTTTGTTATTTAGGTGAGTGTTACGAGCAACTTGGAAATTTAATGGAGGCAAAATATTTCTACCGTAAAAGTTTGGAGTTAATGCCAGAATTATCGGATGCTTGGTTAGGTTTGGGCATTGTTCAAGATTTAGAGGGAGATGTAAATGGTGCAATTTCGTTTATTGAAAAAGCGATTTCTTTTGATGCTTTTAATCCAGGTTATGTACATGTGCTTGCAGGTGCTGTTGAAAAGAATGAAGATTTTGAACGTGCTAACGAATTATATTTAAAAGCATTTTCCATGGATCCTAACAACGATGAAATTGTTACGGATTACGTGAAGTTTTTGGTGAAAAATGATTCGATAAAAGAAGCGAAACGCTTTTTAGAGTCGATAGATACAGAGAATGAAGCTGTTCTTTTAATTAGGGATCTTCATTTGGCTTCTGTTTTGTATAAATATTATAATCAAGACAAAGCACTTTCAATTATTGCTGCAGGACATATTCAAGATAAAGAAGTTACTAATGAAATAATTTCTATTTATTCGGACTTGATTAACGACCCTAAAATTGTAAATTTGCTCACTAATTAATTTGCCGTATGAATTTTGATTTACCTTTTATTCCTGAACGTCCTGCAAAACCGCGTAATAGTGGGTTGACCATGATGATGGATAAGGGATTAAGTTTACAAGAGACAGAACACTTTATTGAAGCAAATAAAGAGCTAACCGATATAGTTAAATTTGGTTTTGGTACGGCTTATGTCACCAATAATTTAGAAGAAAAAATATCTCTGTATAAACAAAATGGTATTCGACCTTATTTTGGAGGTACTTTGTTTGAAGCGTTTTATGCTCGGAATAAAGTAGAAGATTATTTACGGTTAATCGATAAATACCAATTAGATTTAGTGGAGATTTCCGATGGTTCGATTATTTTGAATCATGATGAAAAATGTAAACTGATCAATCGTATGGCGAAAGATCGAACGGTTTTGTCTGAAGTAGGTTCCAAAGATTCTGGAATTTTAATTAGTCCGAATCGTTGGATAAAAATGATGACTACTGAATTGCAAGCTGGTTCATGGAAAGTGATTGCAGAAGGACGTGAAGCCGGAAATGTTGGTGTCTTTAGACCGAATGGAACGGCACATACGATGTTAATCAATATGATTATAGCAAAAGTAAAACCAGAAGATATTCTTTGGGAGGCGCCTCAAAAAAATCAGCAAGTTTGGTTTGTCAAATTGTTTGGAGCTAATGTAAATCTTGGGAATATTGCACCGAATGAGGTTATTCCATTAGAATGTTTGCGTTTAGGTTTGCGTGGTGACACTTTCTTTGATTTTCTTCCGAAAGATTATAGCTCACGACTTAAACAAGTCGAAAGCGATGTAGAAGAGGAATATTCAGAATAAATGTTACTCAGTAAGAAACTCGAACTTTCAGGTCATAGTGCTTCGATTTATGCAGTTAGTTCCTATCAAGGTAAGATTTACACTGCTTCTGGAGATCGATTTGTAGCACGATGGGACGTTGAAAAGGGTATTCAAGATAATTTTTCAATCAAAACGGATGCAAGTATTTATGCGATTCAATTTTTACAGAATTCCTCAATATTAATTATTGGTACAAGTACCGGAGCTTTTCATGTAATTGATACCCAGAATAAAAAAGAAGTCCGTTTTATAGTTCAGCATTCTTCTGCGATTTTCTGTATTCGAGAGAATAATTTCAAAAATCAAGTTTGTATCACAGATGCGGATGGAAACTGTTCTGTCTGGGATAGTACGACTTGGGAGTTAATCCTTTTTATTCCATTGTTAGTTGGTAAAATTCGGGATATACTTTTTTCTTTGGATGGTGAACAAATGTACTTTGCTTGTCAAGATGGGTATATTCGGATTTTTGACACCACTTTTTTTAATGAATTAAATACCATTCAAGGACATAAAGATGGAGCGAATTGCTTGGCATTTTTTCCTTTTAAAAAGGATGTGCTAATAAGTGGAGGTAAGGATGGTTTGTTAAAAGTTTGGTCATTGAAAAATCAACAATGTGTTCTTCAAATACCTGCGCATAATTTTGGTATCTATCGTATACTTTTTGTAAAGGATGGGAAATATTTCGTAACGATAAGTCGAGATAAATCCATTAAGGTATGGAATGCAACTGATTGTTCAGTGATACAGAAAATAGAGAGAAAAAATGGAGGGCACTCCCATGCGGTTAATGACGTTTGCTTAGTAGAGGAAAATAGTCTTTGTACGGTAGGAGATGATAAGCGAATTATTTATTGGGAAGTGTCTATTTGACTTTAAATAAACCGTTTCTTCATAAATAGGACGTTCTTCGCTTTTTTTATAATATATTTGTAAGAATAATTTAGCCCTATTAAGGATAATTGAAAACAATGTTTAAAATTATATTTTTATTTTTATTTGTAACGTTTTGTTTGTCTGATGTTTATGCGCAGACAACAAATTTTAATTCTACCAAAAACTGGAGGAGAAATAAAAAAGAAATTGTATTAAATATAGGTCCAACTGGTTTTTTAGGAGAATTAGGAGGTAAGGATGCAATCGGGACAAATTATAGTTTAGCCGATTTAGATTTGAAATCTACAACGATGAATATTGGTATTTCTTATCGTTATCGTTTCAGACCTTTCTTTGCTACTTCTACTATTATTGATATCGGGCAAGTAAAAGGAGATGATAAATTAACGTTAGAGCCTGCTCGAAACGCGCGTAACTTGAATTTTAAATCAATACTTTTTACTGCATACCAACGCTTGGAATTTTTATTTTATTTCAAAGAATCTTTCGGGCATAAGTATAATTTTAAAGGAGTAAGTGGTAAGCGAAACCATAACGAACAAATCTATTTGTTTGCTGGGGTTGGTTTATGCTATTTTAATCCGATGGGTAATTATAACGGAACTTGGGTAGCTCTAAAACCTTTACACACGGAGGGTCAAGGATTTCCTAATCGTCCAAAAGAATATTCATTAATTACACCAATTATTCCTATGGGACTTGGTTTTAGAATGGGTATTGATCGTATGTGGAGGGTAGGATTAGAAATTACGTATTTCAAAACTTTTTCCGATTATATTGACGATGTTTCAACTACTGGATTTGATACGGATTTATTGCAAGAAAAATATGGAACTGTTTCAGCTTTTATGAGTAACCCTGCGAAAACAGAAGCACAAAAAGCTTGGTTTGCAAATGGTCAACAACGTGGGGATTCCAAACATAAAGATGCTTTTCTATATGCAAATGTCATAGTAGTAAGAAATATTACGTATAAAGTTAGTGCACCAAGAAGACCTCAACTTAAATGGAAGGGGCTACGTGCTAAATTCTAAAAATTACGAGGTGTTAGCCTCGTTTTTTATTTATAGTTATGTACACATTGATTCGATCATTACTTTTCTTTTTCTCTCCTGAAAAAGCACATCATTTAACAGCGAATATGATGCGTGTTGCATTAAAGATTCCTGGAATGAAATCCATATGGAAATCTCTTTTCTGTATGGAAGATAAGCGTTTGGAAAAAAACTTGTTTGGTATCACATTCCCTAATCCGGTAGGATTGGCAGCTGGATTTGATAAAGATGCAAAAATGTATGAGGATTTAGCTTATTGCGGATTCGGTTTTATTGAAATTGGTACGTTGACTCCGAAAGGGCAACCTGGAAATCCTCAGCCTCGCTTATTTCGTTTGAAGGAGGATAGTGCAATTATCAATCGCATGGGATTCAATAACGAGGGAGTAGATGCTGCGGTGGAACGTTTAAAAAAACGAAAAACAAAAACAATCATTGGTGGAAATATTGGCAAAAATAAAGTAACTGAAAACGAAGATGCTTTAAATGATTATTTAATCAATTTTAATCGTTTGTTTGAATACGTAGATTATTTCGTTGTGAATGTTTCTTCTCCGAATACTCCTGGGTTAAGAGATTTACAAGAGAAAGAACCACTTAAACAGTTGTTGTTAGCCTTGATGCAAGAAAATAATTCAAAGCCAGTTCAAAAACCGATATTATTGAAAATTGCACCTGATTTAACCGATAGTCAGTTAGATGACATCATAGAAATTGTGGATGAAACCAAAATTTCAGGGGTAATTGCTACGAATACAACTATCTCCCGAGAAGGTTTAATAACAAATAAAAATAAGGTGAATGAAATCGGTGCTGGCGGTCTTTCTGGTAAACCTGTACGTGATCGTTCCACGGAAGTTATTCGCTATTTAGCAACAAAATCTAATAAATCATTTCCAATTATTGGGGTAGGAGGAATACATTCTGAGCAGGATGCGTTAGAAAAAATGGAAGCTGGAGCAGATTTAATACAATTATATACTGGATTTATCTATGAAGGTCCAGGGTTAGTAAAACGAATTAATAAAGCTATTTTAGATAGAAAATAACAGCTCTACAATAAACTTCGTATTTTAGCGTATGGAAAAAATTTCGTTAGTTGAATGCCCACGTGATGCAATGCAGGGTATTCATGACTTCATTGAGACAGCTGATAAAACCAGGTATTTAAATGCATTATTGAAATGTAATTTTGATGTGTTAGATTTTGGAAGTTTTGTTTCTCCAAAAGCAATACCTCAAATGCGTGACACACAACAGGTGTTGGATGGTTTAGAATTAGATGGAATAAATACAAAGTTATTAGCGATAATTGCCAACGAAAGAGGTGCTCAATCTGCATTAATAAACGAACAAATTTCAATTTTAGGTTTTCCTTTATCCATTTCAGAAACCTTTCAACAACGCAATACGAATGCTTCCATAACAGAAGCATGGAAAATGTTAGACGGTATAGCCAATTTATGTATTCAAAAAAACAAAGAATTGGTGGTTTATTTATCCATGGGCTTTGGTAATCCATATGGGGACGTTTGGAACGAAGAAATCGTGTCAGCGTTTTCTTATAAAATACACCATCAATTGGGTGTTAATACAATTGCTTTATCAGATACAATTGGTTGCGCTACGCCTCAATTAGTTTCTAATTTATTTACTTCAATTATTAAAGAACAAAACACAGTCGAGTTTGGTGCACATCTACATGTATTGCCACAAGATGCGGACGCGATAATTAAAGCTGCTTACGAAGGTGGTTGTAGGAGGTTTGATGGAGCAATAAAAGGTTTTGGTGGATGTCCAATGGCAAAAGATGATTTGACGGGGAATATGCCAACGGAGAAATTGTTGGAATGGTTTTTGAAAGCAAATATTTCTACGGATATTGATAGAAAAGCATTTAATAATGCGTATGAAATGAGTTCATCCATATTTAAAAGTTAGTTTATGAAAAGTTTATTTCTAATTATATTCACCATTTTTGGTGTGAGTCCAGTTTTTGGTTGGGTAAATCAAACAAAAACATTGCCTTCTTACGTTGAATTAATTGTTCAAGGCCGTATTTCTGTAATTCTTCAAGAAGGTACTACCTTTTCGGCGGATATTAAATCAAGTTTAACAGAGGAAGATTTAGATCGATTGAGTTTTACAAGTAAGGGGAATCAAATGATTGTGAAGTATAATGGTGTTAATTTTAAGGAGTTGGACATAACGATTACGATGACTGTACCTACGCTTGAAGTAATTGAGTCAAAGCAAGGAGCACGAATAAGTATGATGTCGTCGATGCGAATAAAAGCACCCAAAATAAGTCTTTCTGTTTTTGCTGGTGGAGTAATTTCCGGCAAGTTTGATGTTGAGTCTGCTGATGTACGTGTAGACCAGGGTGGCGATATTTTTTTAGTTGGTACAGCTAAACAGTTTATATGTACTGTTACAACGGGAGGTTCAATTGATGGAATTAATTTTATAGCAAGTAATAGCGTAGCAAAAGTAAAGATGGGGGGGAATATAACCGTTCAAACAAAAGAAACATTGAATGCAACCGTATTTAGTGGTGGAACAATTCGTTATAAAGGAAATGGCGTTGTAACTGAAACAATCAAATTAGGTGGTACAATTCAAAAACTCTAAAATGAAGAATATTATTTGTTTTATTTTAGTTGCGTTGCTCTTTTCATGTCACGAAGAAATTCCTAAAACAGAAAAAAAAACAATTCAAAAAATAGGTACTCAAACTAATATCGAATGTGTGTTTGATGAAACAACATTTCCATCCAACGATGAATTTTCTTTATTGAAAGAATTGAAAATTTGTGATGTTACGCAAAAAGATTTATCAAATCACGATGTTCCTGCTTGCAATCCAAAGTTTTTTAAATTCTTCTCTTTTGCGGAAAATAAAAAGTTAAAGGATGCTTTTGTTCTTTTAATCAAATCAAGAGTTCAGGGGTTTCCTCTGCGTAGGGTACTCGTTTTTGAACGTGAAGGAAAAGAACTAGTAAAGGTGAATGGATTTGTTGCTAACTTAATTGGGAAACGTAAATCTGCTTCCAAATACGATGATTTGATTCTGCGTTTTAATGATAAAGCGGAAATGGGGGATGTAGTGTTTTATAATTGCCTGTACGTTTGGAAAGATAAACATTATGTATTCAAACAAGTGGAGCAAATCAACGATGCTAATATTAAACCACAGTTTCAAGATTCTATGAACGTGGAAATTGAAACTGTCATTACTAAAAACCGAATGGTGTTTTAATGAAAATCGTACTGTTCTTTTTTCTTTTAATTTCAATAAGCGCTTGTACATTAGATGTTGAACTAAAACCTTTAAATAGTTCAGCGATTTTTGATGATGGTAATTCAAAAATGTGGCTTGTCGAGCATCTTTGGTTAAAACAAAGGGATTACGCGAACCCAGACCGAAATAAAAAAGATATTATAACCTTTTTTGCTTCTGGAAAATGTGCGGTTCAAAAGATTAATACCTTTGGTAATGAAAAAGGCGACGTGGTTAATTTTCAAGTTATCGGTAAGAAACAGCTAATTTTAACCGGAAAAGGGAAGGTGTGGAAATTTCGAATAACGCAGTTGACAGAAAACAATATTGAATTACGACCACTGAAAGGAACGCAATTCAAATATATAATGAATCTTGTTCCGATAACGGAACCATAATTACTTGATTAGGTGATACAGTATTTCACCATAGGTATCATAAAAACGATCAAATCGCACCAGTTTGTCTTCGAAGAAATTGATGATTTTTTCTTTGTTTGTCGCATTTAAATAGGTGGTGTTTTCTAGGGTCCATTCAATTCGACACATATCGTTCACCGTAGGGGTAGAATAATGTTCGATCCATGTCCCTTCGTTACCCATTTCATCGACTAATACCTTTTTTAATTCTCCCATTTGTTCCCAAACGACCTCTCGAATTGTCGCGTCTTTCAGCTGAATATCAAAACAAAACTTACAATCGTTTTTATTTGTTTCTAAACGCACAAAAAGATTCGGTATGTTTGTTTTGTATTGTAACCAATTTATTTTTTTACCGGAAGCACCTCTGTGTTTGGACATGCGTTGTTTCATTTCGTTCCAAAACTGGATGTTGTAATTTTTAAGTTCTTCTTTGGAAAACATGAGAAGGAGATATGAGTTATGTATGATGAAGATTTTGCCTGTTTTAGTTTCAAATTTACACATTTTAGAATTTACACATTTACACATGAAGATATTTTCAAATTGACTTTTTGTAAATTCAAATAAATAACGTACTTTTGTGCTCAATTATAATCAGAGGTTTCGTACCTCACTTACTATTAACCGAGGTTTCGTACCTCAACAAATAAAACAAAAAAATGGCAACAAGAATTCGTTTGCAAAGACACGGGAAAAAATCAAAAGCATTTTTTCATTTAGTAGTAGCTGACTCACGTGCAAAAAGAGATGGTAAATTCATCGAAAAATTAGGAACATACAATCCTAATACAAACCCAGCAACAATCGAAATTAATTTTGATAGTGCTTTAACTTGGTTACGTACAGGTGCTGAATTAACAGATACTGCGCGTGCTATTTTATCTTACAAAGGGGTATTGTACAAAAATCACTTATTAAACGGTGTTAAAAAAGGTGCATTAACGGAAGCGGATGTTGAGACTAAATTTGCTGCTTGGGTAGCGGATAAAGATGCTAAAATCAATGCTAAAAAAGACGGTTTAATGTCTTCTTTTGAAAAAGCGAAAGCAGATGCATTCAAAGCAGAACAAGCTGCGAATGATGCAAGAGCGAAAGCTATTGAAGCAAAAAACACTCCAGCAGTTGAAGAAGTAGTAGCGGAAGAAGAAGCTGCAACAGAAGAAACTGTAGAAGAAACTACATCAGAAGAAGGAACTACAGAAGAGACTTCAGCTGAATAATTTTATTTCTAAATGCAAAAAGCAGATTGCTATCATTTAGGTTACATTGCGAAACTTCACGGATTTAAAGGTGAAGTTTCGTTTTTTTTAGACGTTACCGATCCAAGTGAATACACGTCTTTAAATAAGGTGTTTATTGATATCAATGGATATCTAACTCCTTTCTTTATCAAATCTTTTCAATTAAAACCTCGTGGTTTTGCAGCAGTAAAATTTGAAGGTGTTGATTCTGAAAACGATGCCCTACCACTTTTACGTAAAAACCTTTACCTACCATTAACGGAACTTCCTGAATTGACCGGAACGCAGTTTTACGACCACGAAGTCGTTGGTTTTGATGTAGTGGATGATACGTTCGGAAAAGTTGGTACACTTATTCAAATTATTGATTTACCTGTTAATCCATTAATTCAAGTGGATGCAAACGGAAAAGAAGTATTAATCCCTTTTGTGAAAGGTTTAGTACAAGAAGTAAATCGCTCTGAAAAAATCCTTAAAGTGAAAGCCCCTGAAGGATTAATTTCGATTTACCTGGATTAATTTCCAATGTCCCTTTTTCATTTTAAATATTTTTCGATCAAACAAGAAGTTGCTGCTGTAAAAGTAGGAACAGATGCTATGCTACTTGGTGCTTTCGTGGATGTAACAGATGCTTCTAATTGTTTGGAAATCGGTACAGGTACAGGAGTGATAGCGCTGATGTTGGCACAACAAAAGAGCAACCTGCAAGTGGTCTCTCTTGAAATTGACAAAGAAACAGCAGAAGAAGCAGAATATAATGTGTTAAATTCTTCTTTTTCCTCTCAGATTCAAGTGCAATCTACCGACTTTTTAGTCTATCAATCACAAAAAAGTTTTGATGTCATTGTTTCTAATCCACCTTATTTTGAAAATGGTTTATTGCCAGAGGATTCTAAATTAAAAACAGCAAAACACATCGATTCCAAGGTGGTACAATTATGGTTCAATAAAATAGAACAATTACTTTCTTCGAATGGATGTTGCTGGATGATACTTCCTTTTAATTCTTTGAGCGAATGGGTTACTATGGCGACAAATAGTAATTTGTTTTTAAACACAGAAATAAGGTTATATGCAAAACCCAAGGTGATCAAACGTGTCATTGTTTGTTTTTCCAAAGAAAAGAAAGAATTCAATAGTCAAGATTTCTTGATCAGGAACGAAGATGGTAATTTTTCAGCTGCCTATATTGATCGTACCAAGGAATTTCATAATCGAGTTCCCTTAAAATAACTTATTTGTGAATTTCTCGTATAATCTGTATATTTGATTATAAACAAGATACGTCGTGAAATATTTATCTCTTCTTTTTGTTATTAGTTTTTTTCTACTGGCAACTATTTCCTGTAAGAAAAACAATTTGGAAGTAACAACTACAGCCATTTCTTCTATCTCGGTTACCACTGCGTATTCCGGAGGAAATGTAGTGAAAGATGGAGGTTCTGAAGTTACATTGCGTGGTGTTTGTTATAGCGTGAATTCTGGTCCGTCGTTATCCAATGCATCTTATACACAAGATGGTTCAGGTACTGGAGAATATACCAGTAAGTTGGAGGGATTAAAAGCAAATACAACTTACCACGTTAGGGCGTATGCCAAAAACACAAAAGGTATCGCTTATGGTGAAGAACGTACGTTTGCAACTAACCCGTATTATTCAGCTACTATTCCTTTGGTTCAAACAAATTCAATTAGTAATGTAGATACTTTGGGCTTCAAGTTGAGTTTAAATGGTGTGATATTGCATACTGGAGGAAGTGATGTAACCGAAAGTGGGTTTGTTTATGCTACTAAAATGGGACCTTCTATTTCTGATAATAAAATATATTCCAAAGTATTGGGGACAAATTTTGTTGGCGATTTTACTTTTGAAATCGGAGTATTATATTATGTTAATTCGTATGCAATTAACTCTTATGGTGTTGCTTATGGAAATGAAATACAAGTAAAAATTGAAAGAGCTAAACCTAAAATTAAAACCTCGCAGGTGACAGAAATTGATTCTACTTCCGCAATAAGTGGAGGGGAAGTTTTAACTACAGGAGGTATTCCTATTCTTGCTCGTGGTATGTGTTGGACAACACACCCAACGCCAACTCTTGGAGATAATTTTTCTGTCGATGGAAGTGGGGTTGGATTATTTACATCTACGATGACTGGATTGACTCCTTTTACGGTGTATTATTGTCGTTCCTATGCTACAACGAGTGAGGGAACTACCTATGGCAATGAGTTTTCTTTTAAAACCGTTGTTTCTAAATTGTACTTAGGTATGCAATACAAAGGCGGTGTACTCTTTTATTTGAATCCGACAGGAGGAGGAGGAATGATTGTAATCTCGGATGATTTAAGTACTTCCTATGCTTGGGGTTGTTCGGGAGTGAACGTTCCTGGAGCTAACAATACCGGTGTAGGAGGAGGAATAGCTAATTCAGAAGCAATCGTAAATGCTTGTTCTGGAGAAAGCGCAGCAAAGTTGTGTGAAGATTTAGTGTACGGAACCTATAGCGATTGGTTTTTACCATCCATGGATGAATTGGCTATCATGTACAAGAATATTAAAATAACGGATTTAGAGAAATTCTCCTCCGGATATTATTGGTCTTCCAACCAAAAAGATGCAACTACTGCTTACCGTTATGGTTTTTTAGGAGGAAATGTAGGGGATGCGGATAAATCGACGAAGCAGTATGTGAGGGCGATTAGGAAGTTTAATTGAGGTTAAATTGGTAATTAAATAGGATAGCGCTTACGTTTAAACCAAGTAGATCGGAGGTGATTTTACATTGTATATGAAATTCGTATTATTCGTCTTATTAATTGTGTTGTTTTCATCATGCGATACAAATGAAGAATGTGAAGCATTTAATTTTAAAAGAATCCCATTTAATAGAAACTATTATTTACATAATTTAAATTATACAAATGGTAACGATACCATTGAATTATTTTCAAAAGTAGAAGATTGCTCTAAAAAATCCTATATAAATCCAGTGTCAAATCCAGATTGCTCGACTGTTTTTTCAATTTCATATGACTCAAAAACTAGAAGTAAATTAAGTATTTTATATAGTTTTGAATATTCCCCACAAGATAAGTTTACAACCATGTCGGTTATTTTGAATTCAAGTGAAATATCGTTTAATATTAAACCGCATTCAGAAGATAGTATTTTTCAGGTTAAAAATATTGAACATTTAAATGAAGGTGATTCAAGTAGAATGATTAAAAATATTTTTGTAAAAAAAATGAATGTTTATTCATTTGAAACTATGTTGGGTGAAAAATGGAGATTGTTAAATAGATAGACTTTTCCGCTCCGCTGGATTTGTAATCCTGCGGCAACATTCAAAATAAATCGATATTACGATACCATCTTAACACTACAAATTTCGACTTGAAATTTAAAATAATTCTTTAAAAGCGCTTGTAATTCCTTATGTTTCTTCTTAACTTCAAGTAAATGGAACAAGGAGTTAAGCAAAACATCAAAGAAAATAAGACCTATTACATCACAATGACGGTGGTAAATTGGGTGGACGTTTTCACAAGAAAAAATCATTGTGATGCAATTATTGAATCACTAAAATATTGTCAGCAAGCTAAGGGATTGAATATTTTCGCTTATTGTATAATGAGTAATCATATACACATGTTGGTTAATACGAACGAACCTTTTGAGTTAAAAGATGTAATTCGAGATTTCAAAAAGTTTACTTCCAAAAAGATATTGTCACAAATCCAAAACGAACCTGAAAGTCGACGAGAATGGATCTTGAAATTATTTGAAGATGAAGCAGAACACAGTGTAAAACATAAAAACTATAAGTTTTGGCAAGCTGGAAATCATGCGATTGAAATTTATAGTCCTAAATTTACATGGGAGAAAATCAATTACATTCATAACAATCCAGTGAAAGCAGGTTATGTAAGTGAAGGATTTCATTGGAAGTATTCATCTGCAAGTAATTATCAAGATATAGAAAGCATATTGGAAGTTGAATTAATTGGTCAAATGTTGGTGACATATTGAGAGATAGTGTAAATTTGGGAGATGGGAAATCGATTAAATATACCGCAGGATTACAAATCCAGCGGAGCGGAGATGCAAAATAGGTTTAATATGCCGCAGGATTAACTTCGTTGCTGCTGCGCGTTACAAATCCAGAGGAGCGGGGAATCTATTATCTAAAGATCAAAATCTATGAAAATTAAAACAATTTTATTACTCTTTTTCGTATTATATTTCATTCTTTATATAAGGCATGAAATAACAACAAAGAGTCCTGAAAAAATAATTGTTGCTGATAAAAAATTGATTCAATCGGAATTTAAAGGTGAAGTTATTTCTTTGTATTTAGGGAGAGGGTTTGAAATAGAAATTAAAAATTATAAGAATTTTGTATATGTACCTTCTAATTATTGTAATTCATCCACATGCTTGGCTGGGTTCCTAGAAATTGGTGACACATTGATTAAATACAAGAATTCAGACACTATTTATCAGATAAAAAAAAGCAACAACAAAAAATATATCTGGTTTTTAATAAAATAAGGATTTGTAAATTATATTTTTCATATGATTCATTTCGTTTGGCTTCGCGCAACAAATCCAGCGGAATGAGGTTTAAATAATTAAATAATAGCATGTAATTTTAATTTATGGAAAACATTGTAAATAAAATTATTGAGATAAACAGAGTAACTGAAAGTTTTGAATCGAAATTAAATAATATTCATGGAGAAGAGTTTTGCAATCAAATTAGTGAAAATCTTAAAATCCAAACAATTAATTACCCTCCTAAAACAAACAAATTTTCGGACCTCTGGTTATGTTTTGACTTCTCAAAATTGAGTTTGTTTAATGTTATTTTTTATAACGAATCCCACTTTGAGAACGGCGGTTTAATTATAGGAAGCATTAGTGAAGATAATATTGTATTGTTTGAAGATCAAATAATAATTGAGAGCCAGAGACAAAATTTCAATTTTTTATCTTTTAATAAATTTATTGATTTCATAGGAAAATTGACATATTTATCTGCATCAAATTATTCTAATGAAATGACGAAAGAAATGTTTGGAAATGAACTGTTGAAATTTGATAATTCAAAAGGTTACCTTGATGCAATACATTATTATTTTTCGGGGATGTTAAATTGATATTTGCATAGTAAAACCGATCTGTTGAATTGGTGAAAATTAGTCAAATGTTGGTGACATATTGAGAGATAGTGTAAATTTGGGAGATGAATTTTAAAAAGATTGTGCCGCAGGATTACAAATCCAGCGGAGCGGGATTACAAATCCAGCGGAGCGGTGAGTAACTGGAAAATCAATAGGCGAAAATGTAGATGGAACAGTTGATAATGTTATGGGTACAAAAAAAGGTATTATCTACAAGCTAGAAAAAAATAAATAAATTTGATGATTATGAATTACATCTTTGCTCGAATATACCGTCAAACTAAAAAAGTTACAGATGTACCAATATTTGCATCTATTTCAATTATAAGTATGATTTATGTTAGTATATTATTTATATTAATAGAAATCTTAAATAAATTCACAAACAATTACTTTAGAGGTAATACTATTTCTCCTAATCAAAACTATTTAATTCTCGCTTCAATCTTATTATTTTCATACCTTAGGTATGGAAGAAAAAGTAGAAGGGAAATGCTTGAGAAAAAATACGAAAATGTATCTAATGCTTTTCCTTTGTGGATTATAGTAATATCTCCGTTATTACTTTTTATTTTAGGGATTGTTGTAATGGCTTTATAATATGAGTAATTAAACACCTTCCGCTCCGCTGGATTTGTAATCCTGCGGAAAATCATTATTCTATAAACACTTTAATATCTATCACTTCTTTTAATTTCAAGTAAATGTACTTGAAGTTGAATTAATTGGTCATATATTGTTGACTTATTGAGGGTAGAGTTAATTTGGTAGATGGAAAATAGATTAAGTATGCTGCAGGATTACAAATCCAGCGGAGCGGTGAAATTAAATAAACAAAAAAAGCTGTCTATTTGAGACAGCTTTTTTCATTGATATAAAGATTTCAATTAATTAAATCTACCGAATTGCTCAATAATCAAATTAGCTAATTCTAATCCGATGCGATCTTGCGCTTCTAACGTTGCTGCTCCAATATGAGGTGTTGCTGCAATTTTTGGGTGAGATAACAACGCTTTCGCAGGTGTTGGTTCGTTTTCGAATACATCTAATGCTGCAAAGGAAACTTTACCGCTATCTAATGCTGCGATTAACGCATCTTCTTGGATGACACCACCACGTGCAGCGTTTACTAAACGTACGCCTTTTTTCATTAATTCAAATTGTGCTTCGCCGATCACAGCTTCACCATTTGCTTGTTTTGGTACGTGTATCGAAATGTAATCACATGCAGGTAAGAAAGAAGCCCAATCATTATCTACTTGGATTTTTACTTTTGGTGTGCCAAATCCTTTAATTTCCGCTAATTCGATTTCTATTTCTTTTTTCTCAATTTCTAATGCTTTCACTTCCATGCCTATTGCTAAGGCATAGGAAGCTAAGGATTGACCAATACGACCAAATCCGATGATTCCTAACGTTTTTCCACGAAGTTCAACACCTTTTGCATAGTTTTTCTTCAAGGTATTAAAATCACCTGTTTCGATGTTTTTGTAGGAGTCGTTCAAGAAACGAGAGATAGAGAATAATTGTCCCATAACTAATTCTGCAACCGACTGAGAAGAAGAAGCTGGAGTATTGATGACCGTTCTACCATTTTCACGCGCGTATGCTACGTCAATATTGTCCATGCCAACACCACCACGACCGATTAATTTCAATCCTGGACATGCGTCGATCACTTCTTTACGAACCGTTGTTGCACTACGCACCAAAACGATTTCGTAGTTTTCTTCGTTAACTTTTGTCGCTAAATCTTCTTGGTTTACTTTATCTGTGATTACTGTATAACCAGCAAGTTCTAAAGCTTTTTTTCCTTCGTCAGAAATTCCGTCGTTTGCTAATATTTTCATGTCTTATGCGTTTTTTGTTGCGAAATCTTTCATTACATCTACCAATACTTG
>CANGOF010000052.1 GCA_947455515.1 Flavobacteriia bacterium | reverse complement strand
TTTTTGTATACGCGCCTAATTGCCCATTTATAATTGTTGACACTTCTTTCGTAGCGATATCAATTTTACGAATCGATTGCATGTCAACAACATACAAATTACTGCCATCGCTCGTCATGCTCTTAGGCATTTCAAAACCTGCAGCGGAACCAACACCATCAACAATTGTGTTTACACTAGTATTACCTGCAAAAAGTGTAGATTGACGTGTTGTTAAATTTATTTCACGAATTACATGATTACTAAAATCAATAACGTATAAATTATTATTGTTCCCTTTTACAAAACTTGTTGGATAATAGAAATTAGCAGCTGAACCAACCCCTTCTTGATATAAAACATTATTATCAATTGAACTCGTATCTCCTAAAAATGTAGAAACGGTTAACATATCATTTAGAATAGCCCCACCAGTATTTGAAGGTGATAAAGATTGAATCGTATTATTGATTAAATATTTTTTTGGCGTTTGGTAAGAAATAGATGGAGCAGTAGCAAATGTAAAAGATTGAGAAGAAACAGCTTCACCGTTACGTCCTGCAATTCCAACTACTCCTGTATTTCCTGATCCTGCAACCGCATAAATTGTTGAATCATTTTCTACTAAATAAGATGCTACTTGTACTCCTCCAATTTGAAGAGAAGTAATACCAATAAAATTTGAACCTACAATTTTGATTTTTTCCCCTGCAAGACCACTCGTTGGAGAAAAATTAGTGATAACAGGTGCTGCTGTAGTTATTGAACCTGAAGTCATCACGTGTTGAGCGCCACCATCAATATTTAAAGCAACAAACATTCCACCTCCGAATGCAATATGGCTCCACAATCTATCTTGTGCAGGAGCAGAATTTGTCCAAGTTATACCATCCGTACTATACATTAAGTAATCTTGGTTTCCATCATTTGCTAAAGCCACGAATTTTCCAGCACCAAAAGCAACTGTAATCCAGTTATTTCTTACAATTCCAGAACAACGTGTCCAAGTAACCCCGTCTGAACTATACATTGCAGCATCTGCAGTACCAGAATTAGATATAGCAACAAATTTTCCATTACCATAAGTAATAGAACTCCAGATAGAGGAATTACCAGGAGAAGTTTGACTTTCCCAATTTCGCCCATCAATACTTGTCATAATTTGTGTAGTACTACCATTATTCGCTACTGCAACAAACATATTATTGCCATACACTATCGATTTCCAAAACTTTGCAGTTGGTGCAGTAATTGTTGTCCAATTTACGCCATCGTTACTTATCATAATTTGATCTCCCCCTCCTGTACCAGCAACAGCTACGAACATTCCTTTTCCGAATGTTACAGACTGCCACATATTTAATGGAGAAGTTTGAGCTGTCCATGTAATACCATCCGGACTCGTCATTACACGATGTGTTCCTGAATTAGCTACTGCAACAAATAACCCATTTCCATAGGTAACCGTTTGCCAACCATTGTTTTCAGCAGATGTTCTACTTGTCCAAGTAATCCCATCGATACTTGTCATCACTCGGTTACCAGTTCCTGATCCTGCAACCGCAACAAAAGTTCCGTTACCATAAGTAACAGATTGCCAAGCAATGTTAGCAGGTGTGTTTCTCATTGTCCAATTCACACCAATTACTTGTGCGGAAAGTTTTACTGAAAAACTGAAAATTAAAATCATTAAAAATAACAATGATTTTAGGAGTTTAGATCCTATAAGTTTGTTCATACAAAAAATTAATAAAAATTTGAACGGCTAAATTAGTCACATTATTTGTTAAAAAAGCTGATTAAGATCAATTTAATGCACAAAAAGGTTTTCATAACTAGGATGTTGAAAATAAAATCGAATAATAAGCATTTTTGAATCAATACGCTTAATTATTAGTCGTTTACAGAATTTACCAACCCTTTCCAATGCACTTTGGATTCACTGAATTGTAAGTGATTTGCTGTAGCATCAATGGCTGGGTGTTTAGCGAATAAATTTCTGAAGGTAGCAAGTTCCATGCGGTGATTTTTAAGGTATAAAGGTAGTTTTTCTCTGCTTTGAAATCAAAATAAAACGTAATTTTGATTGCTTATAAATTCATTCTTATGAAACATTTATTATTCCTTCTACTAATTCTTAGTTTTTCTAACTCCTTACTATCTCAAGCTAAAAATATTCAATGGGGCACAGTTGACTCTGATGGTCGATTTGATGAATTAGTAAGATCAAAAAATGGGAATTACTATGGTATTCGAACTATTGGGAATTTTATCGAAGAATTAACGAATAATTACAAAACGTATCTATCCTTAATTGAAGGTGCTAACATTACTAAGTCGATTGAATTAAAAACAAGCATCCAAGGATTGCGCGCAGAATACCAGGGGATGACATTAATTAATAATAAGCTTGTCATTTTTTACACAATCAACGAGAAAAATTCCTATAAACTATATATACAGGTATTTACAGATAATTTAGTGGAACAAAATAGCGAACTAGAATTGGTTTCCTTTGAACTTCCAAAAAAATATGCTTCAGAAAGTGAAATAAAAATCATAAAATCAGTTAATGGACAATTTGGTGGCGTACTTTATGTAATTGAAGACAATTCAAAAAAAGAAATGTCTTTCGGATATGTAGTATTGGATAGTACACTTTCTGTTAACTCCAAAGGATTCCAAACTGTACCTAAAGATGCAAATTACCTGTCTTATGGAACACAATTCGTAAGTAATAAAGGAGAATTATATGTATCGTTAAATGAAAAAATTTCCTCCTCTCGTAAAAAAATGAAAAACGGATTATTAAATAACTTCCGTATTGGTCCTTTTAGTTTTTTACCTGTTCAAACATATTACAATTTAGATGGTTACGATGATTATGATGCGATTCAGCGTATACATGTATATAAATGTGAACAAAATCAAACCGTTAATCTTGCCTGTGATCTTTCAAAAAATTGCATCAATAAATACAAAATGGGAATGACTCCGGATGGAAATTTAGTACTTATTGGATCCTTTCTTCGAGTGAAAAATGATAAAATAATTACACGAAGTGATCTTTCTATGAATGGTATGTTCACGCTACAATTCGATTTCCTAAACAAAAAGATAAGTAGGGAAAAATATGTTGATTTAAGTCTAAATGTCTATACCTATGGATTAAGTGATCGAAAAAAACTGCGAATCGAAAACAATTATGCTCAAGGCAAACTTTTACCAAGACTCTATGATTATAGGCTTAAAAATGTAACCATTTTAGAAAATGGTGCTATCCTAGGTCATTTAGAACAAACGGAAAGAAATGTAAGTTATTCTTCCAATAATTTAGGTTATGGTCCTTATGGAGCAAGTTACGGAATGGGGTACGGAATGGGTTATGGTTATGGAAATTATCCTTATAACAATACAACAGCGAATGTATCCTATTACTTTAAAGATGTAATCGTATTCTCATTGAAATCAGATGGAACTGTAAATTGGATGAAAAAAATTCAAAAATACCAAGTAGCTGGTACGTATAATGGAGCTTTTGTTTCATGTTTTACCTATCTGACAAATTCAAATTACAACCTTCTTTTTACGGATAATGCTAAGAATTATGCAGAAAACGGTGTTTTTACAGCCGACAAAAAGGTACATGGTAGTCCAGCATTTGCAAAAAACAATATCATATCGATTGTTAAAATGAACACGCTCACTGGAGAAACAAAAAGAGAACAATTTCTCCCTAAATTAGAAAACGATGGCTATTACATCCCTCGTGATTTTATGTATGATTCATTAAGAAATACCATGTTGGTAATGAGTTTTAATAGTGGTTTTGGGAATAAGATTCGATTGGGAACGCTGAAGCTCAATGAATAATTTATTACATTTGCCACATCAATAACTATATAAATACTATACAATGAAAGAAGAAGTTAAAAAAATCATCGATATAATGAATCAACGTTTTGTGTCACATCCTTGGCACGGAATTGAAATAGGAGAAAAAGCACCAGCAATTGTAAACGCATATATAGAAATTACACCTGCGGATGCAATTAAATACGAAATCGACAAACCTTCTGGACATATTATGGTGGATCGTCCTCAAAAATTATCCAACCATATGCCTTGTTTGTATGGTTTTGTTCCAAAAACATACTGTGATACTAAAGTTGCAGCATTTGCGAACGAAAAAACAGGAAGAACAAACATCGTAGGTGATGGGGATCCACTTGATATCTGTGTAATAAGTGAAAGAGGATTTAACCATGCAAACATCCTATGCGAAGCGAAAGTTATAGGTGGGTTCAGAATGTTAGATGGTGGTGAAGCAGATGATAAAATCATTGCTGTTTTGAAAGGCGATCAAGCTTACGGTGACATCAACGATCTTTCTGAAATGCCAAAAATGGTAATTGATAGAGTTCGTCATTTTTTCTTGACCTATAAAGACTTAGATGGTGGTGCAAAAAATGTAGAGATTACGCATGTATATGGTAAAGAAGAAGCGTTTGAAGTAATCCAATTGGCATCGGAAGATTATACAGCAAAATATGGAGATGTGAATGAATCATTAGTAGAGGCTTTATTAGCAGCTGTAAAATAATTCGGAAACATACTTTTATATCTTGGATTAATTATATTTGTTACTATTAATGTTATAACTATGGACAAACTAATTGCAGCATTCCCAAATAATATCAAGGAATCAATAGAGATTGCTTCTAAAGTAAATTTCAAAGCACCTAAAAACACGATACAAAACGTTTTGATTTGTGGAATGGGCGGTTCTGGAATTGGAGGGAAATTAGTTTCTCAATGGCTCCAAGATGAATTAAATGTACCAGTACAATTAGTCCAAGATTATACTTTCCCAAGTTATGTTGGTAAAAACACTTTAGTTATCGGTTCTTCTTATTCTGGAGAAACAGAAGAAACTCTTTATTGTGTAGAGAAAGCTCTTGAAGTTGGTGCTCATATTATTGGCATCTCTTCTGGAGGTAAATTAGCAACATTCTGTAAAAACAACGAGTTAGATTATATTATAGTACCTGGTGGAAATCCGCCTCGTACAGCTTTAGCATTTTCATTAGGGCAATTGATAAATATTTTTGTTCGATTAGGTTTTGTTAGTTCAGACAATCTTGTAAGTTTTGAAAAAAGTGCAGATTTATTAATTACTAACGAAGCTGAAATTAAAGAAGAGGCTCATAAATTAGCTGCATTTTTAAAAGACACTTTTGTAATGATTTATTCTGCTTCTAATTACGAAGCGGTTGCAATCAGAGCAAGACAACAATTTAATGAAAACGGCAAAATATTGTGTTGTCACCACACCATTCCTGAAATGAATCACAATGAATTAGTAGGTTGGGGATTGGGAAATAACAAGTATGGCGCATTATTTTTAGATTCTGAAGACTGGCATGAGCGGAATGTAACCAGATTGCAATTTTCCATCGATGTAATCAAGTCAAAAACAGAAAACGTATTCGTGCTTAAAGCGAAAGGAGAAGATGTTATACAGCGTTCTTTATATCTAATAAATGTCGTTGACTGGGCATCTTTTTATCTATCTGAATTAAATAACGTAGATGCAACTGAGATTGATGTAATCAATAATTTAAAAGGTCAGTTGTCAAACTTGAAATAAGTGAAAAGTAATAAAATGAAAAAACCGTCTCAAAAGACGGTTTTTTTTTGCTTACTATTTTTATTTAATGCTTTTAATTTAGTACTCCATCAGAGTGGTATCTACCTTCTTTATAGATTTGAACTTTTAATAAGATACCATCTGCATCGTATACATACAATTTACCATCGAATAAACGGCCATCTTTGAAAATACCATCTTGATAGATATCTCTGTTTTTATTGTATACTTTATTGTATCCATTTGGATCAAATTTACCTCCATTGTCCTGAATAATTGGAGCAACAACTTTCGTTGATACCACTTTAGAAGCCCCTGGATCCTCCACCTTTACCATTGGGTGTACTGGTTCTTTTTTCACTATTGCTCCTTCATCTACACCACCTTCAGCATTGAAAGTTATGATTTCTTTTACATCACCATTTGGATAATATCTCGTAGCTTTTCCTGATGGTTTTCCGTTATTGGAAGTGTAGACAAATTCTTCTTGTCCGTTTGCATAATAATAAGTTACCTTACCATCTTCTTTTCCAGCGCCATTATAGTTTGCGATGTATTCTAATTGACCATTTTCATGAAAACGTTTCAAAGTATCTAGATAAACATCACGCTCAAAACGTCCGTCTTCTTTTACTTTTCCATTTTCATGGTATTTGGTATAATTTCCTTTTGGACGGTTATTTTCGTATTCTCCTTTTAACTTTGGAGTTTTTCCATCCAGATGGTATTTTATCCAAATGCCCTCTTTACGATCGTCTTTGTAATCCCCTTCTTCTACTTTACCATCCTCAGGATATCCAGTTCCAGGACGATCTTTTCCAAAATAAATCCAATGACCTTGCTTTTTCCCTTGCTCGTCTTTTTTATTGATTTTTTGCCCAAAAGTGAATCCACTGAAAAACACCATACATACAATGCATAGTGCAACAATCCATGATTTTTTTTCTTTTGAACGTATCATCTAACTCTAAAATCCAACAAGTTTAATTAGCAAATATATTAAATAAGTTTTGAAGGGTCAACATTTTTCAACATCGTTTGCACCATCGCCTTCAAATCGTACTTTTCTTTCCATCCCCAATCTTGTTTAGCTGCAGAGTCATCTATTGAATCTGGCCAGCTATTCGCAATGTCTTGACGGAAATCCGGTTCGTACTTAATCTTAAATATAGGAATTATTTCTTTAATTGCAAGCGCTAAATCTTCAGGAGTGAAAGAAATACCTGCTAAATTATAACTTGAACGGATTTTCACCTGTTCTTTTGGTGCATCCATTAACTCAATTGTGGCACGTATTGCATCTTCCATATACATCATTGGAAGTGCGCTATCGTTCGTTAAAAAGGAAGTATATTCTCCTGATTTTTTAGCATGATAGAAAATATCAACCGCATAATCGGTAGTACCACCTCCTGGTAAACTAGTATAAGAAATTAAACCAGGATAACGAATCGAACGAACATCTACTCCAAATTTATTGAAATAATATTCGCACCATCTTTCCCCTGCTAATTTTGAAATACCATAGACCGTTGTAGGTTCCATGATTGTATACTGAGGAGTTTGTACACGAGGAGTTGTAGGACCAAAAACAGCAATAGAACTTGGCCAAAATATTTTTTTAATGTGTCCTTCTTTCGCTAGATCAAGAATTGTAAAAAGCCCTTCCATGTTTAATTTCCAAGCAAATTCAGGATGTTTTTCCGCCGTTGCTGAAAGAAGAGCTGCTAATAAATAGACATCTTCTGGTTGTTCTTTCTTGATAAATTCTTGAACATGTTCTTTATCTAGAACATCCATTTTCACGTATGGACCATCTTTTAGTGCGTCCGTGCATTCTTCTTTAACATCTGCTGCAATCACCTGATTAACACCATGTCTTTTGCGTAATTCTAATACCAATTCAGTACCAATTTGTCCGCCTGCACCTATAACTAAAATTTTCTTCATACTTGAAATCAATTGAAGTCGCAAAATTAAAGGAAATTGTTGTGAAAGCAATAAAAAATAATGGGAATTATTTAGTCTACATTTAGTTAAAAAATAGTGTGATGATTTAAAGCAGAAATTGGGATTTTCCTAAAATCAATTTGTAAATTTGTGTAACAAAAAAGTCAACTTTTAAAAATTAAATAACATGAGTGTATTAGTAGGTAAAAAAGCACCTCATTTTTCTGCTGGAGCAGTTATCAATGGTGGTGAAGTAGTTTCTGGTTTTTCATTAGACCAATTCGTAGGTAAAAATCCTGTAGTTTTATTTTTCTACCCAAAGGATTTTACATTTGTTTGTCCTTCTGAATTACATGCTTTCCAAGCTAAATTAGCTGAATTTGAAGCACGTGGAGCGAAGGTAGTAGCTTGTTCTACAGACACGGAAGAGTCTCACTGGGGATGGTTACAAGTTCCAAAAAACAAAGGTGGAATTGAAGGGGTAACTTACCCAATCGTTGCTGATACTTCTAAAACAATTTCTGAAGCTTACGGTGTATTAGCTGGTGAATACGATTACGATGTAGATGGTAATTTATATGCTACAGGACCAATGATCGCTTACCGTGGTTTGTTTTTGATCGACAAAAACGGAGTAGTTATGCACCAATTGGTAAACAACTTCCCATTAGGAAGAAATGTGGATGAAGCTTTACGTATGGTAGATGCTTTACAATTCTTCGAAGAAAACGGTGAAGTTTGTCCTGCAAACTGGACAAAAGGTGACGAAGGTATGAAAGCTTCTTTTGATGGTGTTGCTGAATATTTGACAAACCACTAAGAATAATTAAAATAAATATGAAAGCCACCCAAAAGGTGGCTTTTTTATTTCCATATGTGGAGATTATTACATATCTGCAGTTGGACCGTACATTCCAGGGATTGGAATATCTAATAAGCGTAAGTAAACAGATAACTGAGCTCTGTGGTGGTATAAGTGATTCAAACACCATGTTCTTGCTACCTCTCTTTTTGGAGCGGTTAAAATCACATAATCCCCATTGCGCATTGTCCAATTTCTATCAAATTCTTCTTCATTGATTTCAGTTAATATCACTTCTGCTTTCGCAACTAAATCGTCATGTTTTGCAAGAATATCTTCTGTAGAATTGTAAACATTTGGAGTACCTCCTCCCTTTGCAAAATCCAACTCATCCGTCAATAAAGTTTCTTTCCACCATCCTGTAATTTCAGCTACATGTGTCGCTAATTTTAACATCGGCATAGATTTTTCATGTGGCTTATAATCACCTTTTTCAAATGGAACCAATGCCAATAATTTTCTTGTGTTTGCGGCTTCTTTTTTCATCTCAGCCAAGAACATTTCACTTGTTTTCATATATTTTATTTTTAAATTTTAATCATTGTAACTGTGGTGTCAGTTATTTTATACTTTTCTAAAATCCAATCTGCTTCTACATAGATTAAAGTCAAAACCCCTTTTTTAAATTCAAATTTGAATAAATCTGCGTCAGAGTTTTCACCTATCTCCGAAGATCTATATAATAGAATCGCATCGAAATCTACTCCTTTTGAAAAATCGTAAATTACTTCAAAATATTCATAATCACCTAAGCCTTTCACTTTTCCATTTCGGTCAAATTGGTAACTGAATTTCTTATCTTTGGAGAAATACGTACCTTCAAATAAGACGCGACGTAATTCTGTATTTTCATCCAATACTTTGCGATAATCATCTGTTACCTTGATCGTGGAAAAATACATTTTAATCATTTCTTCCGTCAAAGGATATAACTCAAATTTTTCTTTTTTACCTTCTATATTGGTAAATCCTTTGAAAACATTTTTTTGTCGATCAAACTCCAAATACGAATCAAAATCCATTTCCGTTTTCGGAAATGACTTTAATAAAAACGAATCGATATCAGGATTTGGTTTACCGATAATAAAGCCGAAGAATGCCGAAGAATGGTAACGATTTGTATAGATTGATTTTGATTTTTCTACCTTTTTAAGATAGGAATCACTCATCCAAAAACCTGGTAAAAACTCCGATTGTGTAGCTAATTTGATTAATGGCGAACGACTTTCGGAATTGATTTCAATCGTCTTTTGTTCTGATGCAGAGTCGCACGAATACATTACTACAAAAACAAGTAGTGCACTAAAAAATATCGTACTATATCGTTTACTTTTCATCGTTTACATTTGATCTTCCAAGTCAAGTTTATCTCCGCGTAACAAACGTAAGCGTTTTCTTGCTTCCACCACATACAAACTTCCCTTATATTGAAAAATTATTTTTTTGTAATTCTCTATCGCTTTTTCTTTGTCGAAGAAGTGATTCTCATAAATATCCCCTAATTGGAATAATGCATCGTCTGCCAAAATATCTTCGGAATACGATTTTAGTAGTTTTTCAAGGAAAGTAATGGCTTCTTTCCAATATCCTTGTTGTTGGTATGCCTGCGCTTTTCGTAACAAAATTTCATCCGCTAAACCATGGTAGGGAAAGGTGGTTAAAATCGAATCGTATAGTATAAAAGCTTGCGTATATTGGTGTTGCTCCAACAATAAATCTGCTTGTGCGAATTGATGCATCGCTGTATAATTACTATCTAACCCATAATTATCAGTAATCAACAAAGACAATTTTAACGCATCGTTAGCGATTAACTTGGAAGTAGATTGTTTTAAAATATCTAACTGAGATTGGGCAAATTGGAAATCTCCATCGTAATAAAAAACTCGTGCGTTTTTGAATTTTGCTTCAAATCCTATCGTTTCAAACTTATAATCATTATCAATTTGCATGTATAAAAGTGAAGCTTCCCAGATTTCATTTTTTAACACATAAAAATCTGCCAAAACCATTTTAATCTCGGAAACTTGTATTACCGAAAGACCAGGTAAAAACATCATCTCTTTTAACAAGGTAATTCCCTCTTCCACTTGGTTGGCATACAAGCCCTGAATTTGCGCCAATTCTTTTAAAATAGTTAAGGTATTTCTTGTTTTTCCAAGTCGTTTTATCGCGCTTTTATAACGTATAATGATGTTTTGAAGGGTATCTTGGGATAGATTTCTAAGTTCTGTAACCTCCAGGTAATAAGTGTGTAGTAAAGCATTCTCAGCCAAAAAATGAAACCCTTTTTCTTTACTGTTTGTCAGTACGTAATCGTATCCTTTACGTGCAATTTTGTACTCTTTGTTTTGAGTAAACACATTTGCAAGTTCATATACGCGATAACCTGAACTATTTTCTCGTTTGTCAATGGCTTGGGCTTGGGTTAAAGCCAAAGAAAATTGTTTGCGTTGTGTAAAAAACCATTGCAACATTTCTGCGTAAATTAAATCACTAGATCGCGATTGAGAACGATCCAACAATTCTTCTTTCAGCAATTCCGCCGTTGGATTTGTTGCCATCGTAAAATCGATGCGTTGTGCTAATGCCGTTTGCACCTGTTCTTCGTATTCTTTATTAAATTCTAATAAATCTAAATATTCATTCAGCATTTTTTGAGTTTGACCCATTTGTAAATAGACGTCCGCAAATTGTAAATTAAGTGGGAACGATGCACCCAAATTTTTTCGTCCTTTTTCAAGGATGGTTAAGGACAATTCCGTTTTGCCTTTTTCTTTGAATGCTTTGTATACTTCTAGCACTTTCACACTAGATGTAGCATTTTCTTCGATTAGTTTATTGTAAATTTTAGTTGCAGCCTTTGGTTCTTCGTGTGTTTCGTAAAACTCAGCTAACATCACTGGATAATCGACCGAATAAGGATCAATATCGATTTGTTTTTTCACTAATTTCTCCGCTTCCTTGTCTTTTTTTGTTTTTAATAAGCAGGTATAATAGCGCAAAAAAGTGAACTTACTGTTTTCTTTTTGAAATACATTTTGGCAATGAGGAAGGGCTTTTTCAAATTCACCATTCGAAAAATAATATTGTGCTAACTGTTGGTCGGTACTTACCTGAGCAAAACTTATACTTGAGGCAAAAAGTAAGAGTAGAAGTAAACAGCTACGCATCTTTTCTATTTTGAAGCTAAAGTAGCAGCGTAATCTTCCACTACATTTTTCACATTCAAATACGCACGAATATTCTCTTTTTGAAGTTTGGACATGTCTTCTACCATTTGTTGTAATTGATCCACTTTGTCCATTTCAAATGCCAAGAATTTATCGTAGTTAGAACGATCGCCATCGCCATTTTTTATGTCATTGGTTAAATTAGAAATGGAGTTTTTTACGTTTTGAGAACCAAATAGTATCTTTTCTCCATAGGTTTCAACCAAACATAATTTTTTATAAATACGGTTATATTTATCTAATTTCTTAGCCATGTCAATGGAAAGTGTATCTCCTTCAATATGGAATTTGACACTGTATTTCAATTCCTTCATGGTGTAAATCATTTCAGAAACAGTATCTTTTTTTAACGCTTCATACTCACGTTGGATATGATCCACGCGTTTATCTAAGATGGAAAGTTCTTCCAATTGTTGCTTTTTTGCTACATCATGACAGGATGATAATCCAATTAGTAACGCTATAAAGATGAAAAATTTCATGGTTAAAATTTCTTGATATTCTTATCCTACGAAAATACGACTTTATTTTTCTTTTTTAAGAAAAAAGTGCTTTTAACACCTCATCAATTCTGCTACACATCACTAATTCAATCGTGTGATTTTTTTGAGAAATTCCTTTATTGAACGATGAAATAATAATTTTTTCAAAGCCTAGTTTTTCCGCTTCTGAAATGCGTTGTTCGATACGATTTACTGGGCGAATTTCACCAGATAATCCAACTTCCGCAGACAAACAAATATTTTTTGGAACAGGCAAATCTGCATTGGAAGACAAAACCGATGCCACAACCGCTAAATCTATTGCTGGATCATCAACTCGTATTCCACCTGCAATATTTAAAAACACATCTTTGGCACCTAATTTAAAACCACAACGTTTTTCCATTACGGCTAACAACATGTTCAACCTACGTAAATCGAATCCTGTAGAAGAACGTTGAGGTGTGCCATAAGCTGCGGTACTTACCAAAGCTTGGACTTCAATTAACATTGGTCGCAAGCCTTCCAAGGTAGAGGCAATCGAAATACCACTTAAGGTTTCATCGGTATTTGTGATTAAAATTTCGGATGGATTTTCTACTTGTCGTAAACCAGAGCCTAGCATTTCATAGATTCCTAATTCATTCGTACTTCCAAAACGGTTTTTTATCGTTCTTAATAATCGGTACACGTGGTTTCTATCCCCTTCAAATTGGAGCACGACATCCACCATGTGTTCTAATACTTTTGGTCCTGCAAGCGCACCTTCTTTGGTAATATGACCAATTAAAAATACAGGAACTTCCGTTTGTTTTGCATAACGCAATAATTGTGCTGTACACTCACGTACTTGCGAAATACTACCTGGAGAACTCTCAATATGAGAACTATATAAGGTTTGAATGGAATCGATTACCAATAATTGAGGCTTAATTTCCTCGGTTTGTAAAAAGATGTTTTGTAGGTTCGTTTCCGTTAAAATAAAACATTCGTTATTATCCAATCCGATGCGTTCTGCACGCATCTTGATTTGTTGTTCACTTTCTTCTCCCGAAACATAAAGAATGCGAAGGTTTTTTTCCGTGACAGCCAACTGCAACATCAAGGTAGATTTACCAATACCTGGTTCTCCACCAAAAAGTATCAATGATCCAGGAACCAACCCATCGCCTAAAACGCGATTTAATTCTTTATCGTGCAACGAAATTCTAGATTCTACACGATGTTCAATATCTTGAACCGCTTGTGGTTTCGCGGTTTTACCATTGCTTGTAGAAAACGCAACAACGTTTGAATCATTGTTACCTACTACTTCTTCTACGAAGGTGTTCCATTCCGAACACGAAGGACATTTACCTAACCATTTTGGCGTTTGGTGTCCGCAATTTTGACAAAAAAATGCTGTTTTAATTTTAGCCATATTCAAAGATAATTAATCTTATTTTGGAATCAATTAAACTTGATGGATTTAGCAGGGCTAATTCTTGTAACAATATAGGAAGGTATAATCAACGCAAGAATACAAAGAAGAAGAGTCGCAAGATTTAAGACTAAAAAGATGCCAAAATTTAATTGAATTGGTACAGCATTCAAATAATAAACTTCCGGATTTAAAGGAATAATTTTGAATACTTTCTGCAAGATACAGAATCCTATTCCGATTAGATTTCCCCACAACATTCCTCTAACAATTAAAAAGAAAGCTTGATGTAAAAACACTTTACGTATACTCCAATTGGAGGCACCTAAAGCTTTCAACATTCCGATAAAATTAGTTTTAACAAGAATCATTACTAACAAAGCGGATCCCATATTAATAACTCCAATAAGGATCATTAAACTAAGAATTATCCAAACATTGATATCTAAAAACCCCAACCAAACAAAAATATCACTTTGACTATCTACAATACTAGTGACTTTTAACTGTTGATTTTTTTCTCCTCCTAGTAGAACTTGATTTTTTAAATACCGAACATCTTCTTCGAGCGTATTCCAATGGTTCACCGCGCACTCAAACGCACCAACGTAATTTGAATAACTCCCTTTCCCATCTATTTGCGTAAATTCAATGGTTCGATTTCCAGCTTTTATGCTGAAATGAAATCCTTCTTGATCTAAATATGTTTTTTCTAGTAATCCTTCTTGCGTAAGCGTAAATGGTCTAAAATCTGTGCTATTGTGGTGAATTTTTACTTTCAAAAATGCAGTATCTGGAATACTAGTTTCTCCATCTTTTCCATCCATAAACATCCAATAATCAGAGGCAATTACCCGAATAACGGTGTCTTTTGTTGGGTAAAATCCATATGCTCCAACTTTATCGTATCCGTGACCCCAATCCAAACGGTAATTTCCATTTCCACCAACTGGATTTGCTTGAATCACTAAGTTTCCATCGTGTAAGGTGTCTGAAACTGTCAAACTCACTTGTATTCCCCAGTCATTCAGTTGTTGTATGTGTCTTAAATCTGCTATTACGATTTGCTTATCTAATTCTTCATACCCCGTTTCGTAGATTCCTACAATTTTAAATAATTTCTTAATGGGCTTGTTTTTCACAAAAAAAGTACGAACTTCCTCTCCCAACTTATAGGAAAGATCGTTTGCCATTTTTTTGGAAATTAAAACTTCATCGGAAACCGATTTTGTAGTAAAATTTGGAATACGACCTTGTGTTAAATTAGACTTAAAAAACTCCCAATCATAGGATTTATCTACCCCTTTAACCAGAACACCTTGAATTTCTTGTTGAATTTTTGGATTTTTTTCACTAATATTGGACTGTAGAAGGGCGGGTTTATATGCTACTGGTTGAACATGTTTGATTTTATTACTTCTATTCAACGAAGGGTAGAAAGACTGATGTATAGAAATAGGTTCACTTTCATAAATGGTGTTTTCACCGGATTTAGTAATGACGGCATGTGATCCAAAACCAATTACTTTGTCACGGACTTCTTGCTGAAACCCCTTCACTACAGCTAAAGTAATAATATTAACAATCATTGCGAGAGCAATACTAATAATAGAGATACGAACGATAGGTTGAGAAACTTTTTTCCCTTCCACTTCGTTTTTTAGAAGTTTACGTGCTATGAAAAATTCAAATTTCAAGTTCTCTATTTATGGATTACGAAAGTACACAAAGCTTTTGTCCTTAAAAAGTATTTTCTTGATTTTGATATTAATCTTAACCGTTTCTTGGAAAAAATTACCACCTCTTTTTTCTGAGGTTTCTATAAATGAAACTAACCTTAAAATGGATTCTACCAAACACAAACCAATTGTTCTTGCTGTGGAACGTTTAGATTTGTATTTTGATTCATTAGTAGGAAAAAGAGTAGCGATTGTTGGAAATCAAACTTCACTTATTGGTAAAACACACTTGGTAGATACACTGATTAGTTTAGGAATAAAAGTACAAAAAGTATTTGCACCGGAGCATGGTTTTAGAGGGGTTGCAGATAATGGTGAACACGTTTGGAACGATCGAGATCCAAAGACGGGAGTAGATATCATATCCCTGTATGGACATAATCGCAAACCAACCCGAGAACAAATGTCGGATGTGGATATAGTAGTGTTTGATATTCAAGATGTAGGTGTTCGTTTTTATACATATATATCTACCCTTCACTATGTAATGGAAGCTTGTGCTGAAAATAACGTACCTTTAATCGTTTTGGATAGACCTAATCCAAATGCACACTACGTGGATGGTCCGGTTAGGGATGAATTTCACAAATCTTTTATTGGAATGCACCCTGTTCCTGTAGTTTATGGAATGACTATTGGAGAATATGCAGAGATGATTAACAATGAGTGTTGGCTTAGCGATAGTATTGGGTGTAATTTATATGTTGTGCCATGTAAAAACTATTCTCACGACACAAAGTATATCCTTCCTGTAGCACCAAGTCCAAATTTACGTTCAGATTTTGCGATTTCGCTTTACCCAAGTTTATGCTTGTTTGAAGGAACAACTGTTAGTATTGGTCGTGGTACCGATGCCCCGTTTGAAGTGTTTGGTCATCCACTTTTTCCTGAGATGGATTTTAAATTTACCCCGGTATCTGGCTTCGGATCGAAAAAACCAACCAACGAAAATAAAATCTGTTATGGATACGATTTAAAATGTTTGGGAATGCAAGATGTTTATAAACTGAATATCGATTGGATTATTCAAGCTAAAAAATTATTAGGAGATTCGATAACCTTCATCGACCAACCCATCTTTTTTGATCGCTTAGCGGGTACATCCAAATTTAGAATGCAATTGATCAATAACATTCCAGAAGAAGAAATTCGCAAATCTTGGGAGGATGATTTATTGGAATTTAAAGCAATACGTAAGAAGTATTTAATCTATAAATAAAAACTTACTTATAAAGCGCTTCCATAAACAATTCTCCTTGCAGTTTGTATCCTGCAGTTGTAAAATGTAAGTGATCAAAAATTAGGTAATTCTTTTTTATCCAAGCATCAATAGATCCGTCTCCACCCATAATGTGTTGTAAGTCCCAAAGTGCAATCGATGGATTTTCGGTAGCAATTGTTCGAATAACCCGATTTACTTCCGTCAAACGTTCTGGTCTGCGATCCTCGTATTTAGTGTCTGGAGCTGTTGTAAATAAAATAGCGGTTTTAGAACTATAACGCGAAACTTTTTCCGTAAACATTCTTACTTCTTTCAACAATTTTTCTTCATTCAAAGAATCAATATACGAGTCATTTGTACCGAGTGAAACGATCAATAAATTAGGTTTAAAAGCTCGAAGTTGTTCCATAAAAAGAGGGGTGTTGTTTACGAATTGTTTTAAAGTGGAACCTGCAACACCGAATTTATGGTAGGATATTCCTCTTCTTGGATATGAATTTAACTTCATTGCATAAATCAATAAGGAGGTTGATTTATTGAAATGAATGATTCGTTTTTTATCTGAATTACTAAATGTAATTTCTGTTATCGCGGTGTTCTTACTAATTACCTGCGTGTGAATTTTCCCGTTTTCTACTTGTATGGCTAAAGGTTCTCCATCGTAAAAATGTAAAAATGAAATTTTATCGATGGATTTATAATTCGAATTCGTAGAAAAAATCAGTTTTCCTGTTTCAGACGAAAGATAAAAACCAAGTCCTGTAATTCCTAATGGATATTGATCATGTGGATCTTTAATCGAAGCTCTCTTCCATGTTCCAATGGTATCTATTGGAAAAACTTTTTGGCTATGTACATTAAAAAACTGATAGGGATACATCCATGCTTCTTCGCTTTTTCCGTATTTCGATTCTAATTGATTTTTTATTTCCCCTGAAAATTGACCGATTTCGATATGAGAGTCTCCAATATGAAAAATAGAAAAAATAGAATCGGGACTCGTTTTTAAACTTTCCAAAGAGGCAAATACACCTTTTAAAGCAGCACGATGAAAAATTGTGTCTATCGGGTTTTTATGGACATTAAAAGTTTGTTTTGTTACTCCATTTTGACATTTTGTTGCCAATAAAATTAAAATAACACCTAAAAAAAGTAGTTGTTTCATACCCATAATTACCTATTTATCGTCCTAAAATACAAATTCTATTTAGTAACTTCACGGCTTCTAATTGTATAAGACGAAGAATCGGTGAAAATTTATACTCATTTTAATGAAATGGCGCACATCCCAAACCCAGTGTTAACCATTGGTACTTTTGATGGTGTGCATGTAGGTCATCAAAAGATTATTGAACAACTGAATCGTCGCGCAGAAGAAGTGAATGGAGAATCCGTTTTATTTACCTTTTTTCCTCATCCACGCATGGTTATTCATCCTGAAAATCATGGGATAAAACTGATACAAACCCAAGAAGAAAAAATTGAAAAGTTAGCCCGTTTAGGGTTAAAGCACCTCATCGTATTTCCTTTTACTAAAGCATTTTCAGAGTTAACAGCAAAAGAATTTGTGTCTGATTTTTTAGTAAATACACTACATGTAAACACGATTATCGTTGGGTATGACCATCAATTTGGAAAGAATAGAGAAGGGAATATAACTTTTCTTCAAAACCATTCGCTCGAAAACAATTTTACAGTCCAAGAAATTTCAGCCCAAGAAATTAACGATGTAAATATTAGTTCTTCCAAAATTAGAACCGCTTTATTAAAAGGGGATATAAAAACCGCAAATTACTATTTGAACGACCTCTTTGAATTAAGAGGAACGGTTATTCATGGTAATAAATTAGGAAGAACAATTGGGTTTCCAACAGCAAATATTCAAATCGACGATTCTTTAAAATTAATACCTGGAAACGGTGTATATGCTGTTCGTGTAGTGTTGGAAAATAAACAAGAACGACTGGGAATGATGAACATAGGAACAAGACCTACCATTAATGATGAATTAACCACGCATATTGAAGTTCATCTATTTGATTTCTCAGAAATTATTTATAATCAAAAAATTCGCGTATATTTGATAAAACACGTCCGAGAGGAAAAAAAGTTTTCTTCTGTAGATGAATTAAAACTTC
The DNA here is from genome assembly GCA_947455515.1 of Flavobacteriia bacterium. Taxonomy (GTDB): domain Bacteria; phylum Bacteroidota; class Bacteroidia; order Flavobacteriales_D; family Crocinitomicaceae; genus CANHVK01. The sequence continues at coordinate 1,607 of CANGOF010000052.1, read as the reverse complement.
AATTAGTACACGATGAAACTTTTGTTCGTACTTTTTTTGCTGACTAATACCTTTTTTTCCTTTGCAGAAAAAGAAGTGGATACTATTCATTATGTTACTTTAGAACAAGCACACTTAATGAACATAGAGGATGTCACAGCGATTGATCTATCCAAACGAAAACTAACTGCATTACCTAAAGAATTAAATAAATTTAAGTATTTACGTCACCTTAATTTAAGTAAAAACAAATTATCCGATGTTCCAGAGTTTTTATCCTGTTTTACGCATTTAATTGATTTAGATATATCTAAAAATAAATTAACTGTTTTTCCATCTGAAATATGTAAAATCAAATCTTTACAAAGATTAATTTTAAGCCAAAATGAGTTTACACACATTTCAGAAAGCATAATAAATTTGGAAAATTTGAAATACGTAGATCTATGGGAAACACCATTAGAAACCTTTCCTAATGCTTTTATGTCTATGAAAAACTTAAAATATATTGACATGAGAGGTATTGTTTATGGCCCTACCTATCAACAAAAATGGATTAGGAGTTTACGTTGGGTTAAAATTGAGTTTGATGCTCCTTGTGACTGTATGGAGAAATAAAATGATATAATAAGTTATAATTTATCAATTATGAAAAAATTTAGCACGATTGCTTTATTACTATTATTAGGAGGAACTACACTATGGATTGTTTCTTGTAGTAAAAAAGATAAAGATATAAATGAAGTTTCTGGAATTGCGGCAGATGATAATATAGCAGAAAATTCATTTATTGATTTGAAAGATGCCGGAGATCAAGCAGGTACGATGGCAACTATGAAGGGATATAAAAAATCGAAAGACTCATGCATGCATGTGAAATTGGTATCTTATGACTCTATCACTAAAAAAGGGAAATTAGTTGTTGATTTTGGGGAAACAGATTGTGTTTGTAAAGACGGTAAAACACGTCGTGGGAAAATTGATATTGAATATAAAGGTGCTAATGGTTTAGAAGGTAGTGAAATTATATATACTCCCGACAATTATTTTGTAAATACATATGGTGTAAGCGGAACAAAAACAGTGAAATACATCGATAAATTTACCCTTTCTATAAAAGTAGAAAAAGGAGTGATAACTAAATCGGATGGTTCTACTATTACTTGGTCTACTGATCGTGTACGTAAGATGATTGCTGGTTATGATACGCCTTTAAATGCTTTTGACGATACCTATGAAATTACTGGTGTTTCCAGTGGGATGAATTCGAGTAAATCCCACATGTTTACGATACTAAGCCCATTAGTTAAATCAACCGGTTGTCAATGGATTAAATCAGGGAGATTAAAAATAGAGCGTGAAGGAAGAAAAGACGCACTTATTGATTTTGGTGACGGAACTTGTGATGATAAAGGAAAGTTAACCGTTGGTAGTTGGACTAAAGATATTACCCTTAAAAAGTGGTAATTCATCCTATAAAAAGAAGAGGCTGTCTCAAAAGGACAGCTTCTTTTTTTACTTAAAAAATCAGAATAACATTTTGTTATTTAATTGATAATCAGTATATTTAACCTGTATTATTGATTTTATATGGCAAAGCGTTTTCCTACATTCAAACCATACAATCA
>CANGOF010000051.1 GCA_947455515.1 Flavobacteriia bacterium | reverse complement strand
ATATTAGAGGGGATAAATTCGAAGATACAGTTGGCTAAAAAAAGAGCAAGAGGATATCGAAACATTGAAAACTTCATTAATATGATTTACTTTGTGGCAGGGAAGCTAAAGTTTAACTACCCACAGTATTCCATATAGAACCTATTTCTTTAACTGCTGAATCAAGTAATATTGAATAATCTTTCTCTAAATCCATAATTAAATTTAGTTAAATTTTGAAAATTAAACAAGCCTAAAACGGATAGATTTCATTAAATTTGCAACTTTAAAATACGATTATGCCAAAGATAGCACAGAAAGCAATAGACATGCCTGCTTCACCAATTCGTAAATTGGTTCCTTATGCAGATGCAGCAAAGAAAAAAGGAAAAACAGTTTACCATTTGAATATTGGTCAACCAGATATCGAAACCCCTGAAGTTGCATTGAATGCAATCAAAAATTTTGATCAAAAAGTAATTGAGTATACGCATTCAGCTGGTTTAGAGTCTTACAGAAACGGTTTATCTGCATTTTACCAACGTACAGGTTTACCAGTTAACCCAGAAGATATCATCATCACAACAGGTGGCTCTGAAGCATTAATCTTCGGATTCATGACTACGTGTAATCCAGGAGACGAAGTAATTATTCCAGAGCCTTTTTATGCAAATTACAATGGTTTTGCTGTAACCGCTGGTTTGACAGTTGTTCCTGTAGCATCTTCTATTGAATCAGGTTTTGCTTTACCTCCAGTAGAAGAATTTGAGAAAAAAATTACTTCTAAAACAAGAGCGATTTTAATTTGTAACCCAGGGAATCCTACAGGTTATTTATATACAAAAGAAGAATTAGAAAAATTACGTGACATCGTTAAGAAACATGATTTATTCTTGTTTGCAGATGAGGTTTACCGTGAATTCTGTTACGATGGAGCTGTTCCATTTTCAACGATGAATTTAGAAGGAATCGAGAACAATGTAATTATGATTGATTCCGTTTCTAAACGTTACTCTATGTGTGGAGCTCGTATTGGAGCATTGATTTCTAAAAACCACGAAGTAATTTCAGCGGCTTTGAAATTCGGTCAAGCGCGTTTGTCACCTCCTACAATTGATCAAATCGCAGCAGAAGCAGCGTTAGATACACCACAATCTTATTTTGATAATGTGGTAGAAGAATATGTTACTCGTAGAAACATCATGGTAGATGGTTTAAACAGTATACCAGGTGTATTTTGTCCAAAACCAAGCGGAGCATTTTATTGTGTAGCTAAATTCCCTGTGGATGATGCAGAGAAATTCTGTCAATGGTTATTGGAAGATTTTGAATACCAAGGAGCAACAGTAATGATGGCTCCTGCGAATGGATTCTACTCTACAAAAGGATCAGGGAAACAAGAAGCTCGTATAGCTTATGTGTTGAACCAAGACTCTTTACATAAAGCGGTAAAAGTATTGGAAGAAGCATTGAAAGTTTATCCTGGAAGAATCTAAAATCAAAAGAGAATACAAGGTAAAGGCAATCTAATTAGGTTGCCTTTATTTTTTTATCAAATTTACATGACCTACACATTCGTGTCCATCCCCATAATTGGCATCATTGAATTTAATTTTCCATACATAGGTTCCGTCAGGACAAATTTTATCGTGGTAAGTTCCGTCCCAACCAATTTTAACGATATGTGTTTCAAATATAACTTCTCCCCAACGATCAAAAATTAACATCGTGTAGTGATATGGATCGTACCCACTGTAAAAAACCGGATTAAACACATTATTAAATTCGTTACCATCTGGCGTAAATGTATTAGGAACATAAAAAATTAACTCTTCTAAAATTCTTACTCGTTGTAACATTGTGTCACTACAATTATGGCTATTCTTAGCTATTAACATTACATCCAATGAACCACTAATGTTTTGATACGAATGGATAGGATTTTTTTCTTTACTAACCCCACTTCCATCTCCAAAATTCCATAGATAAGAATTTGCATTGGTTGATTTATTAAACGTTAGAATAGTATTATTTGGTTGTTCTATAAGGTATTTATCTAAAGAAAAATTTGCAGTTGGTCGATCAAAAACGGAAATAGAATAGGTTATCGTATCTACACACCCTTGATTAATCGTGAAATATTTCAACGTATATACGCCAGCTTTATTAAACTTATACGCGTAATTGGAAACAAAACTAATAATTTGGTTATTCCCTTCCTCCACATATTGTTTCACTAATGGATTTAGAATTGGGTCTTTCAAAATGAATTCAAAAGGCACACAACCATTCGTATCATTGATGAATGGAGTATGGATTAATTTGGGTATTAAAGTGACATGTATCCCTTTTTTAGTTGTTCCACAAACATTACTTGCAGAGATATAATAATCCCCTGGACTCGAAATCGTATTATCTATCGTTAACGTACCATCACTCCAAGAATAATTGGTGTAATTATTTAACACCGGTGAGACGGTAAACGGAGTTATTTTAGAACAGAAAAAGAGCGTAGTATCTAGTATTGCAATTTCGGGTTTGTTAATTATTCCTACATAAGCAGAATCTCTAACACTAGAACATCCATCAAAGAAATCACAATAATACAAACCTTCTTTATTTACTTTCAAAGTCGCTAAATTGGAACCATCATTCCATTTATAAGTAATGATAGGATTTAGTCCGTTTGAGCTTTTAACAGAAGGTTTTAAAGTAATAGTTGAATTTTGGCATATAACCGTATCATTCAATGTAACATCTAAACCTGAAGTATTTTTGATAATTGGAACAACTGTATCGTAATATACGCAACAATTAGTTGTTGAAAGTAATTTTACAAACAAAGTATCTTTCGTTTTAACAGTTATTTTTTTACCGATATAACCATTTGACCAAACAAAATTTGTATCTGTATCACCATTAACAACAGCTGTAATTGTAAATTCATTACAATTTGAAGATGTAGAAATAAAATTTATTTTTTTATTACAAGGATTTTCAATATTAATTGATGAAATATTTAAGTTTGAATTTTGATAAGTTACATTTAAATTCTTATCAATTCGATTTAGTTTTCCCGAGAACGGAACATAGGATTTAGTTTTGACATCTAATTCAGTAGATGAAAAACAAGAATAACTATCTGTAAGATTATCATCTAAAACTATTCCAATAATATCTCTTAATGAAGAATTGGTTGAATATTTTCCTCCAACAAAATAATGATGATTATTAAGGTATTTAGAGCTTCCTCCAAGATAAAGAGGACCATTTCCAACGCTTATCACATCTGCATTTTTGTCAATAATTCTACCAGTAATAAAATCACCTGTTTTAGTTATTTTCATTACAAATACTTTAGGATGTGATGAATAATAATCGACTCCACCAAACAAAACATATTCTGTAGGAGTAATATTTATCGATTTTGCCACTTCAAAACTGTGATTTTGAATGTCATATTCTTTCGTCCATGATACATGTCCTGAAGTATCTAATTTAGAAATACAAGTTTTATAATCTGTGGATGTTGATTTATCATCCCCATGCTGAAACACAACAAGCGAATCTGGCCCATCATATTCAATTTTACACCCATAAAAACGATTTGTGTAATCTATTTGAGTATCAAATGAAAGATATTTAGTCAAAAAAACAGAACCTTTATCATTTATACCAATTAAAGTAGATCTCATTACCATTGGAGCACCATTACAATAAGACCTACCAGTAATGAACATTTTACCATTTTGCATATTTGTTGAAGAACCAAAATCATCCACATAATCATTATTAAAACCAGGAAAAGTAAGCCCCATAACTGGTGTTTGCCAAATAATGTTACCTGAAGAGCTTGATACTGCGATAACTTTACCGTCGTAATTCAAACCTCCGTTAACTTCTGCTCCAACAAGATAATATACCCCATTTGCATAACGCATAGATGAAAAATAAATTTTACTTTTTGCTTCTTCAAATTTCCAATATAACTTACCTGTTTTCGCATTCATTTTAAAAAATGTACCCCCTAAAATAACATTACCATTTTTAACCCATCCACAACCAAAAATAGTATCCCCAATAACATCGATACTACCAATATCTGATGGATAAGAAAAGTTTAAATCTTCACTCCAAATAATTACATTATCCTTGTACTTTATAATTATTGAATGGTCATCTCGAGTACCTCCGATAAATATATTACCACTATTGTCTGAGCAAATAGAATTAGAATATTCATTTTTCAAGGAATCACCTAATACAAATGAATGTTGCGAAAATGAAAATTTTGGCAGTAAAAAAAACAATAGAAAACTAAAAAAAACTAATTTCATTCATTGTTTAGTTAATCAATTCTTCCCCCAACTTATCGTAATCGATGCCGTCAAATGTACCAGAACTCATCATTAACAAGACCTTGTTATTCCATTCTTTCGCATGAATAAAAGTTAGTACATCTTCTGTTTTGTTGAATACATGTACATTTCCTCCAAATGCCTCTTTTACTTGTTCAATCGTAATTGGTTCCAATTTTTTATGGTGAACAACTTCTGGACTAAAATAAACAACGGCTTCGTCCGCTTGGTTCATTGTATTATGGTAATGCGGTAAAAACTCCTTTTTTAAGGAAGAAAACGTATGTAACTCCATACATGCAACAACTTCTCTTTCGTTGTACTGTTCTTTTACTGCTTTTGTTGTAGCCATTAACTTAGAAGGAGAATGTGCGAAATCTTTAAACATCACAAAGTCAGGTGATTCAACTACTTTTTGTAAACGTTTTCCAGCTCCAGTAAAAGTTGACATAGCCGTTAAGAAATCCTCCGTAGAAATTCCCATTTCTCGACCAAGATACATAGCACCCATCATGTTTTGTAAGTTGTGTGAACCGAATATTTTTAGTTCATACTCTTTTTCGTCCACTGTAACTATCGTACCTGTATTGGTCACTCGATACTTTGGAGTTTGATAAGGTGTAGTATTTAATTTAGACGAAAAATGCGCTCCTAGTTTATTTACTTCAATGTCTTCCGTATTGTAAATTAACACACCATTTTCTTCGATACACTCACAAAAAAGTTTAAATTGTTCCACATAATTCTCAAACGTTGGAAATACGTTAATGTGATCCCAGGCAATACCACTAATAATTGCAACGTGTGGTTTATATAAATGAAATTTTGGTCTTCTATCAATTGGAGAACTTAAATATTCATCCCCTTCCAATATCATAAAGGGTGCAGTATCTGTTAATTTCACCATGCAATCGTATCCTTCTAATTGTGCGCCTACCATGTAATCCGCTTCAATTCCTAGAAGTTTCACCACATGAAGCAGCATGGAAGTAATCGTTGTTTTACCATGGCTACCACCGATTACAATGCGTTTTTTATTTTTACTTTGTTCGTATAAATATTCAGGATAGGAATAAATAGGAATGTTTAATTCTTTCGCTTTCAGCAATTCCGGATTATCTGCTCTTGCATGCATACCTAAAATAACAGCATCTAAATCCTTATGAATTAGACAATCATTCCAACCGATGGAATCAGGATAAACCCCTTGATTTTTCAAACGAGTTGCAGAAGGTTCAAAAATTTCATCATCGGAACCTGAAACGATATATCCTTTACGACTTAATGCAATAGCTAAATTATGCATTGCACTCCCGCCAATAGCAATGAAATGTACTCTCATAAATTGATTCGATTAATTTTTTTTCAATTTGGCATCTTGCGTTTCCTTTTGCCAAACAAATTCAGTAGAAGGTGTACCATTTTTTGAATAAGTAATTGTATCTGAAGTTTGGGTACGAGTGTACACTTGTCCATAACCAGCTTTAACTACTATTCTTCGAGTCACAACAGAAAGTAGAATTCCGTTTTCATCATTTTTATTAAATTGTTCTTGCGTTACACCTTCAGGATAAAGTGAACCTATGGAATTAGCTGCTTTATCATCAAATTTCACCTCTTTTTTCTCAATATTTTCAAGCATGGTTCTCGCTTCCAAAGTTTGCACTCTTCGTTGCTCTGTTTCAATGGTTGTACCACCTTCTATTGTATTTTCAAGTGTATTTAAGCTGGTTTTATTTTCCGAAGTATTTGCTTTTTCTGCAGAAAGTCCAATCAAAACTTTTGCTTCAAGGGAATTAATTTTGTCTTGTGAATTATAGGACTCTGAAGTCTCTTTAGCTTGAGCCGCAATAAGTCCATCTGTTTGTTTTTCTTCAATTTCTACTATTTTCTTTGAAGTTAAATCTTGTTTTTCTTTACTCGTTTCGTCAATTATGTTATGTACATTTTTCTGTTTTACTATATCTCCTTCACTTTTATTACGTTGCTCCAATTGAGAAGCAGAAATATCATCGATTTCAGTTAAAACAACATTAGTTATAGCTTTTACAGAATTATTTGATTCATATCTGTTAGAATCATTTGTATTTGTTAGGATGTAATCCGTTTTACGGTACATTAGAGTGATGCTATCGTGGGTTTTATTTCGTATAGTAGAAGGTACAGTTGCCAAAGAATCACCAACCTGTAAACGTTGTTCTCTTTTTTTTATTAAAAATTTCTGATTATCACCAGCAATTTTGTACAATTCTTTATCTCTCGCATCACCTTTTTCACTAAAATCAAGATTATTTTCGACCATTTCGTTGGAATTTTTTATGTTTTTTTTGCTTAATTCCGACTCTAAATCAATAATACTTTGATTTGTTTCATTCACTAATTCCGTAACTTCTTCTTTAGAAACTCGATTATCGTTATTTTTCTTTTCTTCTTTATAGGTAATTGTATTAAATGTTGTTTCTACATTCGCACGAGATGCTTGCATTTGTTTTACAACTGCTGCAGAAGTATCCTCTTGATTTTGGGATTTTGAAAAGAATACACCATCGTTGTCTTTTCCAATTTGTTTCGCCCCTTGTCCAAGGCTATCTGCGGTATTTATTCTGGTAGTAATCTTATTATCTATCGCATTTCTTTTAAAGTACTGAAAACTTTGTTGCATATCCCCTATGGAAATTACAGTATGTTCTTCGGATTGTAATTTAAGATTCAATGAATCTTTCACCAATTTATTATCCACTTCTAAACTATCGATGTGTTTACGAACATCCGCAAAATTAATGCCGGCAGCTTCCATTTCTTTCAAGCGATTTTTAGATAATTCATCTTCGTTTTTAGAAAGTCCTTCGTTTTTTTGACCAAGCTTAACGTTTTGACGATTTTTCCTTTCTAATTCAGCTGCTTTTAAGGCTTTTTCAGCTTCTACTATGGACATCTCTGAGGTTTGTCCTAAATCCGGAAGAGGTTCGGATTTAGCAACTGGCGTAGGATTCAACAAATCTTCGATTTGCTTTAACATTTTAGGTGGATAAGGATCTGTACTTTTATTTTTTACAGCCCTTAAAAACAAATCTTTAGCACCTTGATAGTCCCCCGATTTAAATTTTTCGTCTGCCTTATTTACAATTTTTCGGTATTCTTTATCTTCATCTATGCTTGATTTTTTCTTTTCATTCGCAACACAAAGATCAATTTGTTTTTTGACACCTGTATCATTAGGATTAATAGAGGCTGCAGCTTCATATGTTTTTTTTGCTTCTAAGTAATTTCCTTGTGCAAAAAGCATGTCTGCATCTCTCACTTTTTTGGTGAAATCCAGTTTTTTTTGTTCTTCTGTTTGAGAAAAACTAAAACCAGATATTAAAATGACAAATAGTAAGAAAGCGTACTTTTTCATAATTGAAGTTAGTTGTATCCTAAAGATAATAAACAAATATCGAAAAAATCGTTTAAGATATTCTGTTTCTGTTGAAAATTATTCGTTTTTTCCCTAATTTAGACAACTTAAATAGTTAAAAAATAGTCTTTAAAATAATTTTAATAACAATTGATGTTTATGTTAAAATATATAACCCTCACATTCTTTTTGGTTCTTGTTCTTCATGAGAATGTTAGTTTATCTCAAATTACTGGATTTAAACGCGAATTACTACTTGAAAACGTAACAAACGAAACCCAATTAGCAATTTCTTTGCACAATACTAAGGAAGTTTTTAGTTACATTCAAACCAATGGATTACAAATTAAGAAGCTTACTAATAATTGGATTTTTTTGACTATCAATGGAGAAGCATTCATTAAACTGGTAGACTCTCCTATTTCATCTCAGCTATACACTGAAATTGGTGAACCACAAGCGATGAATGATACAAGTAGGGTCAGACATCAAGTAAACCAAGTACACAATGGATTAAATGGACTACAAAATAAATTTAGGGGTAACGGAGTTTTATTAGGTTTTGTGGATACAGGGTTAGATTTCAACCACCCAGACTTTAAAGATTCTTTGGGTAAAACACGTGTCTATGCATATTGGGATCAAACCAAAACTACAAGTACCTCTACTTCTCCTCAACCATATAATTATGGTGAAAACTGGACAGCAGCCGATATAAATAATGGTAAATGTACAGCAGTTGACAATGTTGGTCATGGTACCCATGTAGTAGGAATTGCAGCAGGGAACGGTCGTGCAAATGGAAAAAACATGGGAATGGCTCCAGAAGCGACTATTGTTATGGTACAGACAAACAATAACGCAAAAAACTGGACATTGACTGTTTCCGATGCATGTGATTATATTTTTAATATTGCTGATCAACTTGGAAAACCCTGTGTGATAAATATAAGTTATGGAGTCGCAATGGGTTCTCACGATGGTAACGATCCGGCTTCCGAGTTAATAGAAGGAATGTTAGATGCTAAACCCGGAAGAATTGTGGTTGCTGCCGCTGGAAATAATGGTAATTTAGGTAAATACCACATTAACGGACAAGTTACTTCAGATACTTCTTTTTTTTGGGTAAAAAGTACTGTAAAAGGAATAGCAGGAACTAATTCCATTCTATTAGAAATGTGGGCGGATTCACTAAATTTTAAAGATGTAAAATTTGCTACTGGCGCTAATATTCCTACCTCCAATTATGCGTTAAGAGGTAAGACAAAGTTTAGATCTTTTGCAGAAGCACTTACATTTTATCCAAATGCTTTAAGGGATACTATTTTTAATGAAAACGGAGTGAAATTAGCCTATGTAGATTATTATGCTGAAATGATTAATCATGAATGTCATATGCAAACCGCCTATACCAATATTGATTCTACCAATTATTTATTTCAATTTATGAGCACTGGCTCTGGAAGCTTTGACGTCTGGGGCGGAAGTGCGAACAAAGTTGGAAGTAAGAATTTCAATGATTTTGAGACAAGTAATATTCCAAGTGTTTCACTTTATCCCGCTATTACACATTACCAAATGGCAGATACCTTACAAACCATTTTTTCCTCCTATATCTCTTCTGAAAAAGTAATGACTGTAGGGAATGTGTCCAACAAAGCAGCCTACACTACCAAAGATGGTGTTCTTCACTCTTCCGTTTATCAACCAGGGGAAGTTCATGCTTCTTCATCTAAAGGTCCTAACCGTAAAGGAGTGGTAAAACCAGACATTATGGCTTCTGGAACAAAAATTTTCTCTGCAAATCCAATGAGTTTTTTAGCGAATTCCGCAAATAACGCAAACATGGATGTAGATGGTTTTCACATGTTAAATTCAGGCACTTCTATGGCTTCCCCTTTAGTATCGGGAGTTGCAGCACTATACTTGGAGAAATGTGGAAATGCTACTTACGATGATTTTAAGAAAGATGTAATAGCAACCGCTAAAAAATATCCAATCGAAGGAGTGGTACCAAATTTCGCATATGGGAACGGTGAAATAGATGCACTCGCACTTTTATTGAAAACGAATGCTAAAACAAGTTTAATAGGGTCAACTGAAATTTCATGTTTATCACCAGCTACGATTTCCGTTAATTCCAATAGAGGAATTGCTTCCATACTTTGGGCAGATAAGGATGTACAAACTACCAAAACTTTTTTAACTATTGGTACATTTCCATACAAAATAACGGATACGAAAAATTGTAGTTATAAAGATTCGGTAGTTATTACACACGCTTCAAATCCGAATGTTACACTTATTCCAATTGGAAAGACTAAACTAACTTGTACAAACCAAACCGTAACTTATGTCGCACAAGGAGGATCAAGTTACCAATGGTCAGGAGGTAATGATATTACAAACGATACTAATACTTTTTCTAAGCCAGGGACTTACAAGGTGACTGTAACGAACAATCTAGGATGTACAAAATTAGATAGTATAATCGTTAAATTAGACACAATAAAACCTCAAATAAGTTTTCAAAAAATTGGTAATCCGATATTTACATGTTCAAACCATACGGTAAAAGTTGTTGTTTTAGGAGGTGTTTCAAATGTATGGAATGGTGGGAAATATAGCCTTAAAGACACGAATGAATTTATATCCTCAGGTAAATATTTTGTTACTGTAACCGGTGATAACGAGTGTGTTAATTCCGATAGTATATACCTACTATCTGACACCGTTCGACCTAAAGCAGTTGTCAATTTCATTGGAAATCCCGTATTAACTTGTGCTAACACGAAAGTAAGCGCAATTGCCACTGGAGGAAATACCTACCAATGGTTTGGAGGGAATTCACCACTAAAAGATACAAATTTCTTCATCGAACCGGGAACCTATTCTTTGATCACTACAGGAAAAAACGGTTGTCAAAGCACTAAAAACATTACTATCCAACAAGATACAACATCCCCTAACATACAATTTATTTCAAAATTTGGATTTCTATTGAATTGTAAAATAACTTCATTACCAATTATCGCAACCGGTGGATCGACCTATACTTGGACAGGCGGAGTCGAAACGCAAGGAGATACAAATGTGTATAATAAAGGAGGGAAATTTAGTGTTACTTCTATTGGAAGCAACGGATGTATTTCAACAAAAAACTTTACCATTTTCACCGATACAGTTTCTCCTAAAATTACATTTAACTATCAGGGGGATTCGTTACTAAATTGTATTACAAAGGTAGTTCGTGCACAAGTAAAAGGAGGTTTTACCTACGAGTGGAACGGAGGTGTATTGTTTACAAATGACGTACAACAATTTCCTAATTCTGGTGATTATACTGTAACAGCTACAGGAATAAATCATTGTAGCTCTAAACGTAAATTAACCATTCTTTCGGACACGTTAAAACCTTCCACTACTCTAACCTATGTAGGGAATGTTTCATTAACATGTAACAACAAACTTGTTAATACACTTATTACTGGAGGAAAAACAGTTCAATGGGATGGTGGTTTAGCTATGAATTCAACTTCAAATAGTTTTGAAATGCCAGGTGTATACCATGTCACTATCACTGGTGAAAATGGTTGTTCTAAATTAGACAGTATCACCATTAATTCGGATACCATACCTTTAAAATCGAGTATTAATTTTATTGGAAACCCAATGTTTACTTGTGCAAATAAACGAGTAAAAATGAAAGTTACAGGTGGAGTTAGTTACCAATGGAATTCAGGAACATCCTTAATCACCGATACAAACTCCGTAACCGTTCCTGGTATCTATTCGGTAAACATTGTAGATTCGAAAGGTTGTAAATCTATACAGCAATTACTCGTTAAAAAAGATACAGTAGCACCTGAATTAACCATAAACTTTCAATCCAGTCCTTACATTACTTGCGACAATGATCCCGTAAAAGTAAAAGTGGTAGGTGCTAAATCCTATACTTGGAATGGAGGTAAATATTTATCAGTAGATTCAAATACATTTACAGTACCTGGTATCTACACGGTGATAGGAACTGATACGAAAGGTTGTGTTTCTTCTAAAAGTGTAACTATAGACAAACATAGTTATCCAACCATACCAACTATCACTCAGAAAGACACGCTATTAATCTGTAGTGCCTCTCCCAATTACCAATGGTATCTGAATGGAGATCTTTTAGTTAATGAAACGAAAAACACACTAAAATATATGATTGGAGGCACCTATTTTGTAAGTACGCAAGCTTCAGGATGTATTTCAACGAGCCAATTCTTTACACCAACGATCTCAGGAGTTAGTGAATCAGCATCGATAAATGTTCATGTCTTCCCTAATCCTACTTCTACTGGTTCATTCAAATTAGAAGGATTAGAGGTTTCAGATAAAGTAACAGTTACTGATTTATTAGGTAAAAATATTGATTTATTACCTCTACAAGAAAATGAATATCAATTGGATTCCGTAGCAAATGGCGTGTATTTTATCTCGATTGTACGAAATACCACTTCTATGTTAGTAAAAATCGTAAAAAATTAAACGAACAAATCAATAATTCCTTATTTTTGATTCAAAATTAAAACACATAAAATGAATTTAACAGGTATCATCGCCATTTCAGGTAAACCAGGATTATTTAAAGTCGTAGCACAAGGTAAAAGCAATTTAATTGTTGAATCTTTAGAAGATGGTAAAAAAATTCCAGCTTATTCTACAGATAGAATTTCTGCTTTAGAAGATATTAGCGTATATACTTATGAGGAGGATGAAAGTCTTTCCAATGTGTTTGAAACGATTTACAAAAAGGAAAATGGTGGAGTTGCACCTTCCCACAAAGAAGATAAAACAACGCTTGAAAATTATTTGTTAGAAGTTTTACCAAATTATGACCAAGAGCGTGTTTATTTTTCCGATGTAAAGAAAATTTTCCAATGGTATAATTTACTTCATAAATCTGGAAATTTAGTTATTAATACTCCAGAAGTTGAACCGTCAGCTGTAGAAGAAGTAGTAGCAGAAAAAGTAGTTAAAACAACAAAGAAAGTAGTTGCTAAATCTTCGGATGAAACAAACGAGGAAACTCCAAAAAAAGCTAAAGCACCAAAAAAAAAGGTTGAAAAAACGGTTGAATAAATCGTAAACAAAAAGTAACTATTTGTTACATTTATTTATGCGATTCGAACATCCACATTTTTTATGGGCTTTCTTTTTATTGGTTATACCAATACTAATTCATCTATTTAATTTTCGCCGTTATAAAACGTTTTATTTTTCCAGTTTACAATTCCTTAAAAACATTGAGGAAGAAACAAGGAGCGTACGAAAATTAAAGCATTTACTCGTTTTAATTAGTAGGTTACTTGCGTTTATCTTTTTAATTCTTGCATTTGCTCAACCTTATTTACCAGTAAAAGGAAATTCATCGTCTCACAGCAAAAAGGTATTAGCAATTTATATTGACAACTCTTTTTCGATGTCAAGTATTGGTTCAAATGGAAATTTACTCTCTGAATCGAAAGAGCAAGCAAGAAAATTCATTGAAAACGCACCTGGAAGTACGGAAATATTACTTGTAAGTAATGAATTATCAGGTATTGAGCAACAGACTTGTACCAAAAGTGAGGCGTTAGTTCGATTAGATAAAATTTCCTTTTCACCACTTACGAAGAAACTATCTGAAGTTGTTCATTGGATAACAGAGAGTTTAGAGGAAAATACACATCAAAATACAACCAAACAATTTGTATTATTATCTGATTTTCAAAAAACACAAAGTGATATCGATCAAATCACGCTGGATAAAACCTATTACTTCTACCCTATACAAGTTCATTCTCAACTAAAGCAGAATGTTTCCATTGATTCCATTTGGTTTAACGAACCTAACTTTAAAGTTAAAATCAATAATGAATTAAATATAAAAGTTAGCAATCACGGGAACGAAGATGTTAGCAACTTAGAGTTACAACTTACCGTAAATGAAACTAAGCGAACCGTATTTGTAGAAATTGCGAAAAAAAGTTCAAAAACCGTAGAAATAAATTATTCGGACTTAAAAACTGGAGAAAAGATAGGTCAAGTACACATTAATGATAAAAATATACATTTTGATGACGATTATTACTTTACGTATACCGTTCATCC
Source organism: Flavobacteriia bacterium (assembly GCA_947455515.1). GTDB lineage: Bacteria > Bacteroidota > Bacteroidia > Flavobacteriales_D > Crocinitomicaceae > CANHVK01. Next base: position 7,050 of record CANGOF010000051.1, on the reverse strand, counting down.
TTCTTCTTCTATTTTACTTATTCAAGGTGAAAATGCTTCCCCCTATGTTTCCAAGACCTATCGTTTAGATAATTACTACCATACAGAGGAAGTATTAAGTACCTCCTTTCTTCCAGAATCTGTAAAAAACAAGCAGTTAATAATATTAAATGGAGTGAATAAACTAAATGATGGGATCAATGATGCATTAGTAAAATTCACCAAAACAGGTGGCTCCATTATGTTATTTCCTGGAAATGATCTTGCTTTACAACCTTGGAACAATTTACTTGTTTCTCTTTCTTTACCTAAAATTACGGGTGTTGAGCAAGGGAAATCATCCCTTAACTCTATTAATTACGAGGATCCCTATTTCAAAGGAGTTTTTGATACAAAACCTTCCAAAATAGCTATTCCCATCGTTAAAAAATGGTATACAACTTCTCGTAATTATCAATCTACGAATTTATTGACACTTCAGAATAACCATGCCCTATTTACTAAAAGTGGATGTAATTATTTATTTTGTAGCTCACTGGATTCAACCTTTAGTAGCTTTACGAGCAATGCATTATTCCCATCTTGTTTACTTCGCACAGCAGAATTAAGTCAGCAAAAATCACCATTAAGTCTAAGTTTAGGAACGGATACACGTTACCCAATTTATGATAACAACAAAAGTGAAAATACGTATCATATTAAAGGTGAATCTGTAGACTTCATCCCATTTATCGAAAAAATAGACCAACAAACTTACTTATCCCTTGTAGGTACAGATGCAACAAATCGAATTAAACAAGGTATTTATACATTAGAAAACAACGAAAACAAAAGTGCAATTGCTATCAACTATGGGCGAGTTGAATCCTCCTTGGATTGTTACTCAGAAGATGAGATAAAAGAAGTTTTAAACGAATCAAAATTCCCCAATTTACATTTTAAAAGTACCGAGTTGGGCAATAGTAATTTACAGATTGAATTAGAAAAACCAACTGAATATTGGAGGTTTTTCTTACTTTTATCCTTGGTTTTCTTATTGACAGAAATGGCCTTATTGAAATTTTTACATTAAATGATAATTGTTATGAAATTCCTACTAAAACAAGCACGTATTTTAGATGCAACTTCGCGATTTAATGGTCAAACTAAGGACCTTTACATTGAAGACGGTATAATAGTAGAAATTGGAGATTCAATTACAAAGGAAGATGTAAAAATCATTGATTTTGCCCATTTAACAATTTCTCAAAGTTGGGCAGATGCCAAAGCTCACTTTTGTGATCCAGGAGAAGAACATAAAGAAACCATAGAATCAGGTTTACAAGCAGCAGCAGCAGGAGGTTATGCATACATTGGTATGTTACCTTCTACTCAGCCAGTTATTGATGGTAAAACACAGATTGAATACGCCTTAAGAAAATCGGAACAACAAGTTGCAACTTTACTTCCTTTTGGAACCATTACAGAAAAAATGTTAGGGGAAAACTTAGCGGAAATGTATGATATGTCTCAATCTGGAACTCGTTTTTTTACCGATGATACAAAACATTTATCTACTGGAATTTTATATCGTGCACTACTCTACTCTAAAACTTTTGGAGGGAAAATCATAGCGTTTTCTAGGGATAATTCCTTAGCGAAGGGTGGTCAAGTAAATGAAGGAGAAGCTTCTACTAAGACAGGATTAAAAGCAGAAGCAAGTATTGCTGAAATAATTGATTTAGAAAGAAATATTCGACTTTTAGAATATACCGAAGGTAATTTACATGTTACTGGAATTTCTTGTGAGGAATCCGTTAATTGTATTCGAGAGGCTAAAAAGAAAGGATATTCACTTACGGCAGATGTACATGTTGAGCAATTATTATTCAATGAAACCGCAGTGTTAAATTTTGATGTGAATTACAAATTAAAACCGGTGTTACGAAAAGAATCCGATCGTTTAGCTCTAATTCAAGGAGTTAAAGATGGGACTATTGATGCTATAGTTTCTAATCATAGACCTTACGATTCGGAAGAAAAAGAAGTAGAATTTGACCATGCATCTTTTGGAAACATAACCTTACAAACTGCTTTTTGTTCGTTATTAACAAATAATGATTTCACTTTAGAAGAACTAATCGATGTACTTTCCCATAGAAATCGATCATTATTAAATTTAGCAGCAGCACCAATTGAAATAGGATCTAAAGCAGACATAACCTTGTTTTCTACCGAAGAAAATACCACATTAACCAAAGATGAATTTTTAACATCAACGTACAACACGCCTTTCTTAAATCAGACTTTAAAAGGAAAAGTGTTTGGAATTTTACATAATGGCCAATTAGCTATTAAAGAGTAATATGTCATCTAAAAAATCATTTATCCAACAATTTTGGAGAGAAAAAAAGATGGTTGGAGCAATCAGTCCAAGTTCTCCTTTTTTAGCTGAAAAAATGTTGGAAAACATTCATTTTACGAGCTCTAAAGTTTTGGTGGAAATTGGACCAGGAACTGGTGTATTTACGAAGCGAATCTTAGAGAAAATGTCGCGTGAAGCGATTTTGCTTGTATTTGAATTAAATACGGATTTTTATTCCAAGTTATTACAAGAGATTAAAGATAGAAGAGTAATCTTCATCCATGATAGTGCAGAAAAATTAGAATATTATTTATCGAAGTACTCATTAAATAGTGTGGATGCAATTATATCCTCTTTACCCTTATCTAATTTTCCTCAACGTGTTACTTTAAAACTTTTGCGAACTTTTCAACGAAGCTTAACGATTTCAGGAAAATTTATCCAATTTCAATATTCTTTGAAACAAAAAAAAGAATTAGAACACGTCTTTTCTGCTGTTAGCATTTCATTCACGCCGTTAAATATACCACCCGCATTTGTTTATACCTGTAGTAGAAAATAAATGAAATTTCTAAGATCCATATTTAATTATTTTATCGTTACGCTTTTAGGAGCTATTACCTTCCTTCTCATTCGTTACTTAGAGTATTTTTTAAGTGATTCTACTTTGCTCACTGAAAATAGTCTGCTTTTTTTATGGAAGTATAGCATCCATTACGATGTGTTTTTTGCTTTTCAATTTTCCATCTTCTTTTTACCTGTCTATTTACTCATAGAATTCCTTAGTAAATTTTCCAATATTGGAAATACTGTTTACAAAATCATGTGGAGTGTATTAATTTCACTGAATGTACTACTCACCTATTTCTTTTTATCCTCGCACTACCTACTGTCTGAGGTAATATTTCATTATAGTTGGGATGAATTAATGCATATCATTCATATTGATTCCAATTCAACCGGAAAAAATTACTGGTTACTTTATTTATTCATTCCAGTAAGTATTGGAATGTATTTTTGGTTATCAAAAAAAATAAAAACTAAATCCAAAGTCGTATTGTATACTATTTCCTTCGTTTATCTATTGCTACTATTAATTATTACCAAAAATTGGAAGAACGACGGAAAAGAATTAAGTCATTTTGAAAATCAATATGCCTATTTTTTAGGTAATTGTAAAGCCAACTTCTTTTTGACGAGTTGCTACACCTCATTTAATGAAAAAAGAGATGTATCTCTAAAAGAGCTAAACCAAGCAATTATTTCTTATCAAAAAGACTTTAAACAACGAACATTCACCTCTATAGAATATCCACTTATACATACATCCGAATATAATAATGTGTTGGGTCCTTACTTTACCAAATCGAAGCAGAAACCAAACATTGTTTTCATCATTTCCGAAGGATTATCCGCTGGATTTTGTGGACTACACACTACTACACAATCGCTAACACCGTTTATTGATAGCTTAGCAAGAAAAGGATTGTATTGGTCTAATTTTTTGAGTAATTGTAATCGTACTTTTGGAGTATTACCGAATGTATTAGGATCACTTCCAACCGCTACCATGGAGCGAGGGTTTATGAATTTTGATGGGACCGATTATTATAATCTTAGGTATCCGAAACATAGCAGTTTACTCACAGATTTAAAAAATAATGGGTATCAAACATCTTTTCATTATGGAGGTTGGGGAGATTTCGATAATACGAAATCCTTTATGAAACAACAGAACTTGGATCAATTTATAGATCAAACCCTTTTTGATTCAATAAAATTTTTAGCTCCCTGGAAAAGAGTTCCAAATGGATGGTGTTGGGGCTATGACGATCACGCATTGGTAGATCAATGGTTTATTAGCTCAAAAAAAATTAAGGAACCCTATGTAAGTACATTACTAACATTAACTATGCATGATCCTTATAATCTTTCTCCAAAAAGCTATACGAATAAGAAAGCAATACATGCACGATTAAAGTCTCTGCATTTAGAAAAAAGTTATTATTCAACCCAAGATCCGCTAATACTTGGTTCCATTTTTTATTATGAAGATGCCTTAAAAAAATTAATTCATACCTATAAAAAAAGACAGGATTATAAAAACACCATTTTCATTCTATTTGGAGATCATTATTCTTTTGTATCCTATTTAAAAAATCCCTTAGACATTTACCATATACCATTCATTATATTTTCCCCATTGATTAAAAAGGCGAAACAATTCGATGCAGTATCAACTCATTTGGATATTACACCTTCATTGACTGCTTTGTTAAGAGGTAATTACAACATGAAATTTTCACCTACTTCGCATTATTTAGGTTCTGGTTTAGACACGTCTTCCACTTTTCAATCGAAAAAAATTGTTCCTTTTAACCCGTACAATAAAAACAGTTTCCCTTATTATTTATTTGAAAAATATGTAGTTACTGATGAAGGGGTGTTTGAAATTTTAAAAGATTTGCAATTAAAAAAAGTACACAATAAAAAGGAAATTGCAAGAGTTCAAAAACATCTTAAAAACTATAAAATGATTGATCGCTACGTTTGTGAGAAAAATAAAATCACGAAGTAAGTACTTACTTTTCATTTGATTCTCTCGAAAAAATAGTGTAGTTTTGTTTAGATTAGAAATCAACCTATGTCCGACAAAACACAATTAGCATTTGAGCTAAGTTCTTATTCATTCACAATCGCTGAAATACGCAATCAGGAAGTTTTCATCTTGAATCACACCGTTTTTTCAGGAAACACGGAACGTGAAATGAAACAGGACATTCAATTGGCTATGAGTTCTATACCAGTAACAGTGAATTACGATGATCAAACCTTATCGTGGATTTCAAAACAATGTTCTGTAGTACCATCTTCCATTTTCAAAGCATCTAATTCTTCTGCGATATACAATGCCTGTTTTTCAAAAGAAGCCATTACGAATGATTTAGATTACAATGTGATTTCCGAAGGTAATTGTGTAACTGTTTTTGAAATTCCATTATGGTTAAAATCTTTTTTTGTTATTCGTTATCCACGAATTGTCATCCAGCATGCAACGAGTAATTTATTACGTAGTGCATTTGAGAAAATGAATCGAACTGAAATACATTTAAGTGTGTTTAACGGTTTTTTCACCTTGGTGATCCTAAAAAACAATGCTTTGGTAATCACCAATACGTACGATTACACGAATGAAGATGACTTATTGTATTATGTTTCCTTTTGCATACAACAAAACGAACTTTCGTTTGATAAAGGAACAATTCACATTCATTTATCCGAGGAAGCGGACAAAGAATTAGTCAATTTATTTTATACAAAATGGAAAATGATTTCCAATTTCAAAAGTTTCCAACTACAAAATATTCCATATTCACTTACTAAACAACAATTAACTTGCGTATAATTAGAGGTATTTTAAAATCAAGAAGGTTTAGTATACCTAAGAATTTTCCATCACGTCCCACTACCGATTTTGCGAAGGAAGGTTTATTTAACATACTAGAAAATACTTTTTCCCTACAAGATTTAGATATTTTAGATTTATGTGCTGGAACGGGTAACATAACCTATGAATTTGCTTCCCGTGAAGCGGGTAAGATACTAGCGGTTGACACAAACTATAACTGTTGTAAGTTTATACAGAAAATGGTAAGTGAAAACAATCTTCAAGACACCGTTTCTGTAATGAAATCAGACATCCGCGACTTTGTTCGTAAAACAGAACGAAAATTTGATTTGATTTTTGTTGATCCACCTTACGAATCCACTTTTTACGAAGAGATAATACATGCCATATTTGAACGTTCTTTATTAAATGAAGATGGCTTACTGGTTGTGGAACATAGCAAACGAAAAGATTTATCGCATATGCCTCATTTTGATAAAACGAAAGATTATGGTGGGGTGAGTTTTTCTTTTTTTTTGGTTTAGCTTTTAGGGATTAGCTTTTAGGAGATATATAAAGGGAATAGATGATTTGTATAAGTTTATAAAAACGCATAAAAACATGACAAATAACGATGTAATGAAAAAACTTCGCGTTGCGCTTCAGCTTCGTAACGATGAAATTATCGAAATAATGAAATTAGTAGATTTTAAAGTCACTGAAAGTGAGTTAGGTGCTATTTTCAGAAAAGAAGATCATCCGAAATACAAAAATTGTGGCGATCAGTTTTTAAGAAACTTTTTGAATGGATTGATTATACACAAACGAGGACCGATTGGTAAGTATGATGGGGAGAGAGATGAACTTTCAACAAATAAATAAGATGGATATTCAAGGAATTGCTAAAGATTTAATTAATGAGAGTAGCTCAGAGTATACTAAAAATGCGATGGGAGTTGCTAAAGAAAGTAAATCTTTGTGGGAGAAATGTATCCTACTGCGAAAATTCACTACCCCTCAATCCACTGAGGCTGAAAAAATTATACGACACGATTTAAAGATTGACAAACCGGAAAACAATATTAGTGGAGATGGTATAAAAAATGGTGTGAAATATGAAATAAAAGTCTCTTTACATGACAAAGAGTGTAATGTGAATTTACGTCAAATTAGACCCTATCATTCGGTAGTATAACGGACCCGATTGACTGGACAGGTTTTTACCAAAGTTAAGATGTTTTCATGACACCGATACATTGGAATAATAAAAATTATTTGGCGCGATTTGATTCAATGAATCATGCCTTCTCTCATTGTTGTAAAAATCAATATACTTTCT
>CANGOF010000050.1 GCA_947455515.1 Flavobacteriia bacterium | reverse complement strand
GGATGTAGACCAAGTTCCTCCAGCTACACTGGATGTGAAAGTCGTTGATCCGGTAAAACAAATTGCTTGTGTTCCACTTAATACTCCCGCACTTGATGGTGCAGCGGTAATAGTTACAGTTCTTGTTGCTGTATTGTTGGAACATCCGCCTGATCCTGCTTGTGTGTAGGTCATCGTTGCGGTTCCTGCTGCTACGTTCGTAATTACGCCTGTTGCGGAGTTAATCGTTGCAACAGCTGCATTGGATGTAGACCAAGTTCCTCCAGCTACACTGGATGTGAAAGTCGTTGATCCGGTAAAACAAATTGCTTGTGTTCCACTTAATACTCCCGCACTTGATGGTGCAGAAGAAACTGTAATAGTACCAGTAACTGTTTGACTAGCACATGTTCCTCCAGTTAAAGTAATAGTATAATTAAATACACCTGATACAGAAGGAGTACCACTTATTGTTATAACACTCCCTGCCCAAGTTGCGCTAACACCAGTTGGTAAACCATTTGCTCCATCAACCCCATTATTCGAAATTCCTGTAGCAACAGCTGTTGAATATGTGATATTTGTAATGGCTGAATTTACACAAACAGTTTGAGCGTTGGTACCTAAAACAGAGGTTAATGTTCCAGAACATGAAGGAGTACAAGCAGGGGTGGTCAGATAGACAGTTATAGAAGTTGAATTCCCGCTTACATCTGAAGCAGTGATGACAACAGAAGTAGTTGACCCAACAGCTAATGTTGTTCCTGCAGCAGGAACAGAACTTACCGTTGGCGATCCATCACATAAATCTGTTGCAGTATAAGTAGGTACTGTAAAATTACAAGTTGAATTTGTAACATACGTTGAATCGTGTGCCTTAATAATTGGTGGTAAATTATCTGATGTACAAGACAAAGAAACAGTAGGGCAAGATCCGGTTACTGCACCTGTACAAGTTGGAGATGGGGAAGTTGAATGAATCGAAGTATTTACAGTTGATGGTGCTGTACCTCCTAATACTGGATTAGTTCCTGAGGAAACAGCTGAATTCGTTAATGTATATGCTACATTTGAAAAAATCTGAGTAGTACCTGATGAACTTGAAAAAGTAGTATTATTTATTGAAAACGTACCCGAACTTGGCCTATAATATATACACCTTGCTGTAGAAGATGCTGAATTATCAAAACTACAATTATCTATTGTTAAACTATAGGAACCTCCTGTAATTGCTGCGTCACTCGAATTATAGATTGCTACTTGACCTTTTGCGGTAGAATTTGATGAAAAAGTAGTATTTGAAATAGAAATTTGTGAATTTTTCAATCCAGCAATTGCAGCCCCATATTGAGAAGAATTTCCAATTTGGTTTCCAGTAAAACAAGAATTTGATACTACTAACTTTGCACCAGCAACACATATAGCACCTCCATTTGGTGATGAACCTGATGAAAAATAACCATTATTTGCAAAGGAACATTTATCAATATTTACAGTGGTAGTTGTCCCTGCAGTACTATTGGTTCCATAAATATTTATCGCACCACCATCAGTATCTCTCTGATTATTATTTAAATAACAAGAAGTAAATGTAATCGTATGTCCATTTCCAGTAATAGTAAAGCCACCACCATAACTACCGCTATAATTACAGGTTTGAAGCATGTTTTTAATTGTAGCAGTAACATTACCGGCTCCAGTAGAATATATTGCACAAACACCATCGGACCCTGACCCAACATTTTGATCCATCCATACTCCATCAAACAATATTCCTGAAATATTTGAAGCGCCAGCAACGATATTAACTGTATTACCCTCTCCAGAATTACTGTGACCAAATCCTTTTAAGTAAAAATTCTTAAATACAACATTACTCACTGAAATATTAGCGAATAGATCTGTACCATTCCCATTAATTACAGTACTGGATGCACCTGCTCCAATAATTGTTATAGCCTTATTGACATCCAAATAATAACCAGCTCCTGAAGTAGTTGTAATTTTAAAAGTTAATTTATCAATGTAAATTACATCACCAGCTGTAGCTGCAGCAAAAATTGTTTGTAATACATTACTTGTACCTGTAAGCAATTTAGGACTACCTGGAGTTAAACCTGTATTACCTGCAGCTCCAACAGCCGTACAGTAAACATCTCCAGATGTTGAAGCATCATTTAAATAATAATTCTTTGCCAACACCTCCTGCTTCCATCCCAAAAGCACAAACAATAATAAAAGTATTCTTAACACTTTAACCATAACAATATATTAATCAATCGTTTGCAATAAAAACATTGAAACGAGCATAAATTTTCCATTCAATAGACGCAACTTTTTAAAAAAGATGCCATTAAAAATACAAATAAGTAAATTAGCGGGAAGAAAAATTCCGTTTAGTTATTCACAATAAAGCTGAAGAATTATTAAAACACATCAACAAAATCGTTTATTTCACGACTTCGATATACCCAGATTCAGGTTCGCTTGCAGGTGTTTTGAAAATTTGATAAAAATAAGTCCCCGTTGGCACATAATTTTGATCAATAATCGTGTTTGATTTACCGTCCCAATTGTCCTCATAAGGTATAGGGCTTTCATACACTAAATTTCCCCAACGATTATAAATAAATACCTTAACATTTGGGAAACGATTAGAGTAACCAACTACCCAAACATCATTTTTACCATTTCCATCGGGGGTTAAAATGGATGAAATTTTCTTTCGACAATCCACACTGAAAATAGTATCATACTTACACCCTTTGTGATCTTTAACACTTAAAGAATAATTCCCTTGTGACACCTGCTCTAATGTAGTCAAATTTGAACCATTACTCCATTGAAAAACATAAGGAGCAACGCCTTGAGAAGGATTTGAACTTAAAACGCCATCCGACATATCGCAATTCGGTTCAAAAATTTGAACATTCGCAAGAAGTTCTGTCACAAAAACCCTTACTTTAACTTTAGTACTATAACAATTTGTTTGAGGATTGACTGTACTTACATAATAGGTTCCCTGCTCTAATTTTGTTGAATTTGCTAATTTATTTAAATCCGTCGTTTTCGCAAACCAAGCAAAACCAGCACCATTAGGAGATAACGAGTCTACACTCAATTCTTTTGAATAACAATAACTTAAAGTATCTTCAAATACCATTGGAGGTGATGGATTATCAAATTTAACATTCACTTCTAATCGTTGCTGGCTTTCACAATTTAATTTCAAAGTCGCATAGTATTTAGTTTCTGCTAATGGAAATGAGTACCCCAATTTAGCACCGCCGCTTGGGGACGCATACCAGCTTATTGCATTTCCATTCGGCTTTAAATTTGCTATGGTCGGTTTAATGTCTTTACATACGAATTGAATTGCGTCTCCTTGAGGTGGACTAACCTTTGGTGCCAAAACTTTAATTCCGATTTTAGCACTTTCACATCCATTTATGGTTTGTGTACTATAATACGTCTCTCCGTCCACCACAGGATCAATATCAGTGTCGAGTTTTTTACCTGTTTTATCATACCAAGTTATAAGCTGCGCAACTACGCTTGTAATGTTTCCAACTTTTGGATTAGGCATACATAAAGTTTCTGTAGTTGGACTAACCGGTCTTTTCGTAGTGTCCGAAAGAATTAATGTACATAAACTTGTGTCAATTTTTTGACAACTTTTAGAGGATATATTTTTTATTACATAAGTACCCGGAACACTTTTTTTTACATCAACAATTCCGGTGATTGTATCCCAAACAACTCCAATCGAAGGACTGATTTTCAACCTGCCAATTCCACTTCCGTTAAAAAAAATAGGACTTGCAATCAAATCGTATCTACAATAATTACTATTGTAACCGATGGTTGTAATGCAAGCTGGACAAGGTGGAAAAAGATAGGTAATTGTCTTTTTATAACCAATTGCATCGGTAATATCGAATGAAATAGTCTCTCCGTTTACTAAATTGGTTATCGTTAATTGTTCTCCATGATGTAAAGAAATGGAAGAAAATACTGCTTTTTTAGAAACAATATTCGATATTGTAAATTTTGATCCGAAAAATTCCGCATCTCCCCCACTAAAAACAAATTCAGAAGTTCCATCTTTACAATGATCTTTCGATGTAAAAGTTATATCATTTAATAATGTAAATTTAATCGGAACACCAGTTTTTTGACAAAGTGGATCTACCTGTGGCCCTTGGAGTGTAATGTCGTTACTTAGAACTGGAACCGACCAGTAAGTCTGTGAGGCAGTAGGCTTTTTTGAAACAAGAATTCCATCATTTTTTAAATTATTAATATTCTCAAAAGTTCCTTTGTTAGCACACACATCTTGCAGTACATCCGGCGAAAAAGGAGGCAAACATGTATACAAAAAATAAGCAACAGAGGATACATTACCAGTTGTTGGAGGCAACACAGAACCCACCGTATTGAATTTCAGAGTTCCTCCATAACTAACTTTACATTCAACTGGGGAAATGACTTTTCCGTTCCCTACGACATTTACGGAAGAAACACCTATTTTAGGTAGAATTACAGAAATTGTATCAAAACAAGAGTTATCGTTATTTGACCAAGCATAAGTAGACACACCATCTGGCAAATTAGAAACAGAGGTAGAAGCATTATTTACATTCGAGAAAATTCCACCCCCAGAAAGAATCTTCCAAGTTCCAGGTAATAAAGACTTAGAAGTTAAAGCAACTGAACTATTACAAATGTTAATATCCTTTCCTAAACTACAGGAGCTATTTTCTTGAGAATAAAATACAAGCACATATTGCAAAAAAAAGAGTACGAGAAAAAACTTTTTATTAAACAACATAGCAAAAAATCTACAATTAATTTGCCATTTCACTCATAAACTTGATGCGCATCAATCGAAGCTCTTCTTCCGAATAATCACCGTCAAATTCTTTATAAGCCTCAGCAACATCATCTGTTTCAGCCTCAGAAAAATAATCATAAATCTCTTCCTGATTATCGGGATCTAATAAGTCGTTGATATAATAGTTGATATTCACTCGTGTTCCTGAAGAAACAATAGCTTCTATCTCTTCTATCACTTCTTCTAACGACTTCCCTTGAGCAGCTCCAATATCCTCTAAAGGTAATTTTCTATCAATATTTTGAATAAGTTGAACTTTTAGGCCAGACTTATTAATAATAGATTTCACAACCATATCTTGTGGTCGTTCTATATCATTTTCTTCTACGTAATTTTGAATTAGTGCTAAAAAAGGCTCCCCATAACGAGATGCTTTCCCAGTACCTACCCCTTGAATATTAGTCAATTCATCCATTGTTATAGGATATTGAAAACACATATCCTTCAACGACGGTTCTTGAAAAATAACAAATGGAGGAATATTTTTCTGTTTTGAAATCGATTTTCTTAAATCAACTAATAAATCAAAAAGCACCTCATCAAAAGCTCCACTTTTACCACCTGCAACAATTACTTCATCTCCATTTTCATCCGTATTAAAAACACGTTCTTTAATCAACATAAAGGAAGTAGGGTTTTTCAAGAAGTCTAATCCTCTTTCTGTCAATTTTAAGGTTCCATATGTCTCAATATCTTTGGAAATCATACCTCCGACTAAGGATTGTCTGATAACAGCATTCCAAAAATGTTCATCTTTGTAATTTCCTTTTCCAAAATTGGAAAGTTGATCGTGTTTATAGGTTTTAATATCAGAAGTTAAATTTCCAGATATAAAGGAACATACGTGCTTCGCTTTTTGCATCTCTTGCAATTCAACAATTGATTTTAATAGTAATTCTACATGCTCTTTTCCTTCTGCTCGTTCACGTGGATGTTTGCAATTGTCACACATACATTTACAATCTTCTTCTTGAAATTCTTCTCCAAAATAATGTAAAATATATTTTCTTCTACAGACAGAAGTCTCTGAATACGAAACCATCTCGTGCAATAATTGTCGACCAATTTCTTGCTCTGAAACAGGTTTGCCATGTAAAAATTTTTCTAATTTTTCAATGTCTTTGTAACTGTAAAACACTACGCATTCCCCTTCTCCTCCATCACGACCAGCACGACCTGTTTCTTGATAATAACTTTCTAAGGATTTCGGAATATCATGATGAATCACAAAACGAACATCTGGCTTATCGATCCCCATTCCAAACGCGATAGTAGCTACAATAATACTTGTATCTTCCATTAAGAACATATCCTGATGCTTGCCTCTTGTTGCAGCATCTAATCCTGCGTGATATGGCAATGCATTTATTCCATTTAACTGAAGAAGTTCGGATAACTCTTCGACTTTTTTCCTACTTAAACAATAGATAATTCCAGACTTCCCTTGTTTAGATCGAATATAACGTATAATCTCTTTTTCAACATCTACCTTTGGACGAATTTCATAATACAAATTATCGCGATTAAAAGAAGATTTAAAAACAACAGCATCTAACATCGTCAAGTTCTTTTGAATATCAAACTGAACCTTAGGTGTAGCCGTAGCTGTTAGCGCAATAATAGGAACCTTGGAAATTTTCTCAAAAATATCTCTTAATCGTCTGTATTCTGGACGAAAATCATGCCCCCATTCTGAGATACAATGCGCTTCGTCTATTGCAAAAAATGAAATATTTACAGAAGTTAAAAAATCTATATTTTCTTGTTTTGTTAATGATTCAGGAGCAACATACAATAATTTTGTATTTCCTTTTTGAATATCTGTCTTAACCTTAGTTATTTCAGATTTAGTTAGGGATGAATTTAAAAAATGTGCTATATTTTCATCATCACTTATATTGCGAATTGCATCTACCTGATTTTTCATCAATGCAATCAAAGGTGAAACTACAATTGCAGTACCCTCAGACAAAAGTGCAGGTAATTGGTAGCATAAGGACTTTCCACCCCCTGTTGGCATAATTACAAATGTATTTTTACCATTTAACACATTCGTTATTATTTCTTCCTGCTTCCCTTTAAAGCTATCAAAACCAAAAAATGTGCGCAAAGCACCTTTAAGATCAACTTTTACCATTATCACTAATTAAATGAACTTATAACTAAAGGTACGAAACTTTCTAATTATAACAAGAATAATTTATTTTAATACAAGAAAAAAAAGTAGGTTAGAAATAATTACTTTTGTTTCCAATGGAAGAAAAATCAACAATGTCTTTTTTAGACCATCTTGAAGAATTAAGATGGAGATTGGTGCGTTGTGCAATTGTGATTGTGATTTTAGCAGTTGTACTCTGGATGTATCAAGAATGGATAATTAATACTGTTTTTTTATCTATGAAAGACTCCTCCTTCATCACTTACCGATTAATGTGCGAATGGTTTGGTGTATGCACACCGGAAATCCCTGTAAAAATGCAAAGCACCGTTATGTCAGGTCAATTTACCTATGCATTAACTATGTCTATTATTGGAGCGATTGTACTTGCATTCCCCTATATTTTCTATCAAATATGGTCTTTTATTAAGCCGGGATTAAAACAAAATGAAAGAAGCGCAGTGAAAGGCATTGTTTTTTATGTAAGCATATTGTTTTTTATTGGAATCCTCTTTGGCTACTTTATCGTTTCTCCTCTGTGTGTTCAATTTTTTGGTACTTATCAAATTTCTAAACAAATTGAAAATATTTTCACAGTAAACTCCTACATGAGTACAATAATCTCTACAGTTTTCTATTCTGGTTTATTATTTTTAATGCCGGTTATTGCATATATTTTTGCAAAAATTGGAATAATCACTGCTACTTTTCTTCGCAAATACAGAAAACATTCCATTGTAGGTGTATTAATTTTATCCGCAGTGATTACACCTCCTGATATGTTAAGTCAAATTATTGTTTCCATTCCAATTTTGATGTTGTATGAAATTAGTATTCTTGTTACGGCAAGAGTGAATAAAAAACAAGCACAAGAAGCGTAATGTTATTACACACACAAGAAATCAGAAAATCATACAAAGGTCGAAAGGTCGTTGATGGTGTTACCGTTGAAGTGAATCAAGGTGAAATTGTTGGCTTATTAGGGCCAAATGGAGCTGGCAAAACTACTTCCTTCTATATGACCGTTGGCTTAGTTAAACCAGATTCAGGAAAAGTATTTTTAGACGACTTAGACATCACCAGTTATCCAATGTACAAGCGCGCCCAACTGGGGTTAGGTTACCTACCTCAAGAAATATCTGTTTTCAGAAAATTAAGTGTAGAAGACAATATTTTAGCAATTTTAGAATTGACCAATTTAAATAAAACAGAACAAAGAGAAAGGTTAGAACAATTATTAGAAGAATTTAGTTTAACTCACGTTAGAAAAAACTTAGGTAATCGACTTTCTGGTGGAGAGAAACGTAGAACAGAAATAGCAAGAGCATTAGCAACTAATCCAAAATTCGTTCTTCTTGACGAACCTTTTGCTGGTGTAGATCCAATTGCCGTGGAAGACATTCAAAGTATCATTTCCGATTTGAAGAATAAAAATATTGGAGTATTAATTACAGACCACAATGTACAAGAAACCCTATCAATTACTGACAGGGCATATTTATTATTTGAAGGGAAAATATTAAAATCAGGAACAGCAGAAGAATTAGCTTCTGATGAGCAAGTACGAAAAGTGTATTTGGGTCAAAACTTTGTGTTACGAAAATAACACACGAGCAGCAATTATTTTTTTGCTAAATCTCCAGTAGTTTGCTGAACACTTCCGTAAGCATCACATTTACTGCTATGTTTTGTAGCTCCACAAGAAGTAATCACGAAAGATAACAATAGACTAACAGCAAAAAAAGTAACAATTTTTCTCATTTGTAATATAATTAGTTACACAAAAATAGAATTAATATATAAATTAAACAACTCTTTCGTTTATTTGATAAACAAATTTCTATTTTCACGAAGCAAAAAAAATACCAAGGTATATGAAATTCATTCTTTTGTTCGTTTTCATTTTCATTTTTTTAAATATAAAAGGGCAACAAAACTATGAATTAACCTGCCTAAGTTCAGAAGTATTACCATTTAATAAAATCGAAACAAGATTCAAAGATAGTATTGCAGGTATTGAATATGTAAAGCATCTAAAACAAAAAGCGATCAAAAAAGGATACTTATTATTTTCTATCGATTCGATTCAATGCTCACCAAATAAAATGAAAATATCATTATATGTAGGTCCGATTTTCAAACAAGCAATTTTGCGTCTGGATGAAAAGCACCAAAGGTTTCTTCATTTAAAAGGGAAGTATAAAGAACAAATCCGTTTACAAATACCTCTCACCCCTATTGCCATCGAAGAAATACTACATTCGATTGAAACACAATATCTGAATAATGGTTTTCCATTTGTTCAGCTAAAATTAGACGAATTAAACTGGAAAGAAGGTGATTTATTCGCACATATTCAAATCAAAGAAATGAACCAAACCTATTGGGGAGAAATTAACCTCAAAGGGAATGAAATCCTGAATGAAAAGATAATACAATCCGTGATACACATACAGCCAGGCGATCTATACAATGAACATACTGTTCAAAAAATAAGTGATCAACTAAAGCAATTACCATTTATCGAAGAAATAAGACCATTTGAATTGCTATTTCACGATGGGAAAGTGGATTTATTTCTTTACTTAAAAGCTAAACCAGTCAGTTTGATAACAGGAGTTTTAGGACTTCAACCAAACATTAAAAATACAGGAGCATCCTATCTACTTACTGGTGATATCCGTATGAAATTAGTAAATACCCTCAAAAAAGCAGAATCTATTGATATTCAATGGAGAAACTTGCAAGCAAGCACCCAATCTTTACGGACTTCTTTTACGTTACCAACCTTATTTAAAAGCGCTTTCGGAATAGATGGTCAGTTTCAACTTTATAAAAAAGATTCTACTTTTTTAGAATTAAAATCAACGATAGGTCTCCAGTATTTACTTACAAATGGCAATACACTTAAGTTATTTTATAGAAACTACCTTTCCTCCTTACTAACCGGTGGACAATCCAACCCTACCTTATTACAACTCGGAAATTTAAACACCCAGTTTTATGGAGTTTCAATTTCGAAACAAACTCTTAATTATCTCCCTAACCCAACAAATGGCTATACATTCCAATTTGAAGGAGCTGTCGGGAATAGAACGAGTTTAGATTCTTTATCTCATCTGTCTTCAAAAACTACTACATCTAAAATTGATGCAAACTTTCAATATTATTTTTCTATAATAAAAAGACATGTGCTAAAGTTTAGTGGAGCTACAGACCTCTACCTTGCTCCCACCTTTGTAAAAAACGAATTACTTCGATTTGGAGGCATGGCAACACAAAGAGGATTTAAAGAAGAAGAATTACGAGCAAACTCTCGAGTATTTGCTTCTTTAGAATATCGATTTTTATTGGATAAAAACTCATTCTTATTTCTATTTTTCGACCAAAGTTGGTATGAAAACAAACTTGCTATAATAAAAACAGATAACCCTTATGGTTTTGGGGGGGGATTAACTTTTGGGACTGGTATAGGAATGTTTTCTATCTCTTATGCATTGGGTAAACAATTCAACAACCCTGTTTTAATAAGCAATGGAAATGTACACTTTGGTTACATTTCGTACTTTTAAATTTCGGTTAATTTTCCTTTGATTTGTTTCATAAATTTAGAAGCATACACGAAATCAATAATCTCCGGATTCGTCGTTTTAATTATCTCTTCTTTGGTACCAGACCACCAATTCTTTCCTTGGTGCATGAATGTAATGTTGTCTCCTATCTCAATTACACTATTCATATCATGTGTAATAACAATGGTTGTAGTATTAAATTCGTATGTGATTTCTTTTATTAATTCATCAATTAAAATCGATGTTTTAGGATCAAGACCAGAATTTGGCTCATCACAAAACAAATAATTAGGATTCATCACAATTGCACGAGCAATAGCTACCCGTTTTTGCATTCCTCCACTACATTCTGCAGGATATAACTTGTTTTTTCCACTTAAGTTTACTCTCTCCAAACAAAAATCAACTTGTTTTTTACGTTCACCTAAAGTCATTTTAGTAAACATCTGTAATGGAAAAGATATATTATCTTCAACAGTCATTGAATCAAACAAAGCTGCCCCTTGAAAAAGCATTCCAATTTGTTTACGAATTTCACGCATTGCGTTTTCATCCATCGTACAAAAATCGGTGCCATTATAGAGAATTTGTCCACTTGTAACAGGGTGTAATCCAACAATACATTTTGCTAAAACGGATTTTCCTTGACCTGATGAACCTATAATTAAGTTAACCTTTCCTTTTTCAAAACTCGTTGATACATTATCAAGTACCAAATGTTCTCCAAACTGTTTACTTACCCCTTTAACTTCTATCATTTCAATAAAAACATTTGGGTGATAAAAAAGTTTGCAATCAATATTGCGACGCTACTATTAACAACAGCCTTGGTGGATGAACGACCAACATCTATTGCCCCTCCTTTTGTGTAATAACCATAAAAAGAGGAAATAGAAACAATTAAAAAAGCAAAAACCACCGATTTTGATAATGCATAAGTAATGTCACTTACTTTAAAAAAGGATCTCAAACCAAAGATATAGGTATCCGTTGAAGATAATCCAGATCCTAATAAAGCTAACCATCCACCCAACAAACTTAGGCCAATTGAAAATGTAACTAAAAGAGGAAAAAACACTACTGCTGCGGTAATCTTTGGAAGCACTAAATAGTTCAATGAATTCACACCCATTATTTCCAAAGCATCAATTTGTTCCGTAACTCGCATCATACCAATTTCTGAAGACACATTAGACCCAACTTTACCAGCCAATATCAATGAAATAATTGTAGGAGAAAATTCTAAAATCGTACTTGATCTTGTAATGTATCCTATGGTATATGCAGGTAGGTATGGTAAGTCCATATTTGCAGCTGTTTGGAGAGAAATTACCCCACCCATAAATACAGACATCAACATCACAATAGGAAAAGACTCAATACCAATTAATTGAATCTCCTCTAAAAAACGTCTCCAAAACATTTTGAATTTCTGCGGCTTAGAAAACACTAACCACATCATGAAGGAATAACGCCCTATATTTGATATAATTTTTAACATCTCTGCTAAATTAATGGATAATTTTGATACTTGTTTCAAAAAAATCGAAACCGAACTAGAAAAGGGAAATTTTCTTCGTTAACTTTGTTGAAGATGGCACAAATTTCAACAACTAAAGAGAAAATTAAAAAGCAATTATCTACTTTTTTACCCGAAGGTTTTGAGGACATGATTGCTGATTTATTATTTAGTGCTCCAGTTCAATTTAAGATCGTTAAACCTAGAAACACTAAGCTAGGAGATTATCGTCCAGCACATGCTGGCAAACCACATCGCATTACTGTAAATGGTAATCTAAACGTTTATTCCTTTTTGATAACTACCATTCATGAATTTGCTCATTTAAATACCTATTTAGAATTTGGTAGAAGTGTTTCCCCACATGGAGAAGAATGGAAAAATCATTATAGAAAGCTTTTAATCCCCGCTTTAGATAAAAAAACATTACCAAAAGATATCGAAATTGCATTGGTAAATTCACTAGTAAACACCAAAGCATCCTCCTGCGCTGACATTCCATTAATGCGCGTATTAAAAAACTACGATAAACAAAATGAGTCGTTCGTTTTTATTGAGGATATTGAAAAAAATGCACGTTTTATTCTGCAAGGAAAAGAATTTATAAAAGGGGAATTACGAAGAAAACGATTTCTTTGTGAAGAGGTTTCAAGTAAAAAAAAATACCTGATACATACTTTGGCTGAAGTAATTCCTATATTTGAATAATAAATACAAACATTTCAATGGAAAATAATTATTGTGTAATAATGGCAGGTGGCGTTGGAAGTCGTTTTTGGCCAATGTCAACACCTCAAAAGCCAAAACAATTTTTAGATGTTTTAGGTATCGGTAAATCTTTACTTCAAATGACTTTCGAACGTCTTTGTAACATCGCACCAAAAGAAAATATTTTCATTGTGACAAATGAAGGGTATGTAGATTTAGTTAAAGAACAATTACCAACAATAGATACAAATCGCATTTTAACGGAACCAAAACGTAAAAATACAGCACCTTGTATTGCTTATGCAGCGGCAAAAATATTTGACCTAAATCCTTTAGCGACACTAGTTGTAGCTCCTTCAGACCATTTAATTCTCAAAGAAGAGAAATTTACTTCGATCGTAAATATCGCAATCAAGCAAGCAAATTCTGACGAACGACTTGTAACACTTGGTATCCAACCTTCTCGACCTGATACTGGATATGGGTATATCGAATTCGAAGAAGTAGGAGATATGATTGGTGGAGAAGTAAAAGAAGTAAAACATTTTAGAGAAAAACCAAACAAAGAATTAGCTGAAATATTTGTGAAAGCTGGAAATTTCTATTGGAATTCGGGAATATTTATTTGGAAAGCATCCTCTATTTTGAATGCATTAAAAAAATTCAATAATTCTTTATACGAACTTTTTAGCCCTGAAAATGGATTTTACAACACATCCAATGAGCAAGATAAAGTAAATCATTGTTTTCATGTTTGTGAAGACATTTCCATTGATTTTGCTGTAATGGAACATGCTAAAAACGTTGATGTTGTTCTTGCAAATTTTGATTGGTCCGATCTAGGAACTTGGGGTAGTTTATACACACATTTAGACAAAGACTATAATGGGAATGCAGTTATAGGAGAACACGTTCACATGATAAATTCAAGTAATTGCATTGTGAATTTGCCTTCCAACAAATTGGCATTAATTGAAGGTTTGAACAACTACATTATTGTTGAATCAGACAATATGTTGATGATTTTAAATAAATCAGATGAGCAAAATATAAAAGAATACATGTTTGCTTTAAAAGAAAAAAGTCCGACTCTTTTTAAATAAGAAAGATACTACTACTAATTATACTAATTAACGCTCAATGAAAATTGGGCGTTTTTTTTTGTTTAATGGAACTTGTATTACGAGGCTGCCAGAAGAAATACTATCACAACACCAAAATTTTTCATACTCCTCTTCAATTATTAAAACCCTATTTTTTTACTAGATTTTGTTTAATATCAAAATAATCCTTAAATTTAGTAGTAAATAATTGAATCATGAAATTAATCATCGAGATACCAGATCATGAAGTGGCTTTTGGAATGAAAGTTCTGAATAGTTTAAACTTTATAAAAAAAGCAAAACCTATGTCTGAATCCTCTGTTGAATTATGGAATGATTTAAAGGACGCCTCAAATGATGTGAAACTTCACAAACAAGGGAAAATCAAACTTAAAACAGCTCAAGAACTATTAAATGAGTTATAATATTTTTCCTACAAATCGTTTTGAAAAAGAACTCAAAAAACTAACTAAGAAATTTCCTTCTCTGAAAAGTGAGTATACAAATTTAATTGCTGAAATTTAAGAAAATCCTGACACCGGAACAGACTTAGGAATAATTGTCACAAAATAAGAATCTCTATTGCGAGTAAAGGAAAAGGTAAACGAGGTGGAGCAAGAGTAATTACCTATGTATACATAGACTCCAAAAGTGTTTATCTTTTAACAATATATGACAAGGGAGAAAAGTCTGATATAAAAACAAACGAATTAAAGGAAATGATCGAAAGTTTAGACTTAGATTAATTCATTTTTCGATAAATTTTTATTCCACCACAATCTTCCTCCCCACTCCATTCACTACTACAAAATACATTCCTTTTGGGAAAGCTGTCAAATCAACTTTTGTAGAATCAATAAAGTTTTGTTGAAATACGTTTTCTCCTTTTACTGAATAAACCTCCACTCTATTTTCTCTTGGAGCATTTATCATAAAAATACCAGTAGATGGATTTGGAAAAATTGAAAATTGTATTTTCGCTTCTTCTAATCCCAACGCTTCTGAATGGATAACTCCAACCGCATCTAAATCAAATCCCGCAGAAGGATAAGGCGTTGGATAAGGATCGTTAATCAAATGATGGTGTACATCGCGTGTTCCATATACAGGATTGACACTTCCAACCACATCGATGATTTTCACATGGGTAATCGCTTTTAGATTTAAACCAACACTGTCTTTGAGTTCTTCTAGGTCGAACGGTGTACCATAATTTGCTTTGTATTTCCCTGCAAGATTATTAATTTTCGTTGCATCCATGGCTGCGTTATTATCCAATTGCACGTTTGTATCCGACAAGGAAGTTGCTGGAAATCGGACATATCGAACACCATCCGAACTTACCTCCACAAATGCTAATTCTAAAAACGTATTATTAAAACTATTTTCAAATACGGCAAAGTCAGGTCCTACCCCATTACTTATTGGATAATCAAAAGTCAAAACAGCTTCTCCTCCATCTCCTAAACTAAGTACACCGTTTAGCCCCGCTTTACCGATTGGAGAAATGGAATCACCAATGGTTGGCTTACCCATATTTTTATTCGCAATATCTAACCAACCCAACGAAGCTTTGCAGCCAGATCCCCATGCTTTAAAAACAGATGAATCTTTTCCTATGGCTGTAGTACCCGGAAAACCGACACAGGGAGCAAATTGTGCACTTAGAAAACATGGCACACTAAAAATCAGACAAAGTAATATTCTATTCATAATAAATCAGCGAATTTGGATTAAGTCCAACATGGTATTTTTGGATAAATTGACCATCTTTTGAAAATCGATGAATGTAGCCTGTATTCGTATAAGCATTCGCATCAAAAACAAACAGCTGCTTGACTGCATCAACGTATTGAATGCGATAAAGGGTTTTGATGTCTTTTAACGGAATAAACGAATTTGATATAATTGTATTCATTTTCATATCGTAAAGAGAAACAGTTTCAGCCGTATAAACCAACAACTGATTCTCCATTTTCTCCATTCCAGAAATTTTAACAGGAATCGATTCTTGATGTTCAATGAATCCAACGTTAATCTTTTTCAATTCAGATGGAATAGAACTATAATTTCCACGTACATGCACAAAGAGTGTAGAATCATCTTGAACGACCATTTTACCAGGATTCTTACCAACTACAATTTTCTTCACTTCAACTAACTTCTGACAATCAATCTCTGAAATTGTTGAATCTAAGGATGGAATTAATCCTCCCGAATTAGCAACATATAATCGATGGTTATTTACGACCATGTTTTCAGGATTACTTCCAACTTTGATGCGTTTTTCAATGTTTAACGTTGTTGTATCAATCACGTCCACATACCCATCAAAACAAGAAACAAATAATTTACCTCCATAAAACGCTAAATTTCTTGGCTGTTTGGCTTTGCCGTTTTCTTGCATGAGAATTTGTTTCACCGATTGTCCAGTACTTGTATTCAACACTTCAATCGTACTCGAAACATTCACTAACACATAAATTTTTCCTCCATAGCGTTGAAGATCGTTTCCTGTATCTCCTAATTTTCGTCCTGTTTTTTGTAGAAAAAAGTCATCCGAAACCGAACTTGTATTTAAGTCAACCCACGACAAACTTGCATTATTCAAATTAAAAAGTCCTTCGTTGAGTACTAATAAACCATGGCTGAGTTGGGAAATATCTGAATTGATTGGATTTGTTTTCTTTTTACAGGCAACAAGAACAAATAGGAGCAGACAAAGACTAATTAAACGCATAACTCAAAGTCATTAAATAATTTCTTCCAGGCATAACAAAATAACTAATATATTGATAAGGAGTATTTACAACATTCTTTATAGTCATACTTACTTTCAACTTGTTCTTTTTATACGAATTCATTTTGTAATAACATGTAATATCGAACGTAGAAAATCCTTGTAATTCATTCGATGTAGTATTTTCATTTAACACAAAACGTTTGGAAATGATCGAATTACTGATAAAAATCCCTGTTTCATTATTCCACAACAATGAGACTTCAGATTGCAAAGTATGTGCTGGAAAATAAGCTAATTGATTTTTATAGTTTGTCGCTTTTTGGTCCGAAATATCTTGTACTTGTTGAAATGTATAATTCATAGAAGCGTCTAATTCCAATTTATCCGAAAGTCTCCAATTTTTACGTAGCATTAAATCAACCCCGAAGATTTGCACTTTTCCAACATTCAAAATAGACCAAACAAATAAATTTTTTGTAGGGATTGCTAAAATTTTATTTTCCACTTTATTGTAATACGCATCTATACTAATATGAAGTGAGTTTTTCAAAAAACGATACGAAGTTCCTACCGAATATTGTAATGCTAACTCAGGTTTTAAGTCTTTATTCCCAATCGAATTATAGTACAATTCACTGAAGGAAGGCATACGAAACGTTTGTTTAAGCCAAGCCCTTGGTATACCTAACCAAAGGTGATAATTTCTTTTTTCAAGTTGAAAATAGGAATTCCAAGCTGTCGTGTTTTTTACTGAATTACCTTGTTGATTTTGCAAAGTATGATTTGCAATTTGCGCAGTAAAAGAGAAAGTTTTTAACGTTGATTTTAGACCTATTACCGATTGAAGGTGGTATCGTTTTGGTGAAAAAACATATTGATTTGTCGCTGTCAAACTACTGAATGTATGTTCCACCCCACCATACAACATGAAAACACTGTCTTTGATTTTTCGGTTCATGGTCACACCTGTTTGATTAATTGTATTAAAATACCATTGATTCAAACCGCCCGAATCATTCAAATAGGATGGATCTTTGTAATTCAAATAACCATAATTCAGACTATTATATATATTCATTTTACCTTTTCCATTTTTAATTTCCAAGACGATATTACCATACGTGTTTTGTTGGTTTAATTGTTGATTAGAAGTTTCATTATATAGTATAACAGCCCCCGGCAATCCTCGTTCTGACTGATTAAAATGAATGGAAGTTCTTATTTTTAGATATGGTTTTAAATCTTTCGAATAATTAATACCGCCAAAGCCCTCCTTCAATTGATTGTTACGTCGCATGCTTACAGTACGTAGATTTCCATTTTCAATTGTGTAGGGGTAATTACCGGAAAAACTTCTGTATTTACCATACACACTCAATAAAGAATTAGCTACACTCCTTTTATAACTTCCATAGTTGTCGAGCTGACCAAAAGAACCAAATTTAGACGAGTATCTCACTTCCATCGTGTCGTTGGTTGGTTTGTTTTCAAAGGTATTTATAGATAATATGTTTCCTTGCATTAATGCAGAAATAGGAAGTAATTCATCGGAAGGTACTCCTGAAGTAAAAGTTAAACTTTGTACATTATCTACTTGCAGGTTACTCAAGTCCAACTGTCCTACCATCGTGTTTTGAAGTGCAAATCCGTCCAGAATAACCGCAGTATTTGCGCCAGAAATCCCTCGGTAGGCGATGGTTTTCATCCCTCCAATTCCACCATAATTTTTCAAGGTAATTCCAGCGATTTTTTGTGTAAGTGCACCTATATCTTCAGATGCATACAAACTGATTTTTTTTGCTGATATCTGTTGACTCACGCCTGAAAGCGGGATAGAATCGTTTGCCAATTCTATCCTAACTTCAGGAATCGTCTTTTCATTCTCCTGTCCTATTACGAAAATAGGCAGGTAGCACAAAATTAAAACAAGAACATTTTTCAGCACGAAAAACTACTTATTTAGTAAACTTAAAGTTATCTAAAGCAAAATAACCTGGAGTGTTCATCCATTTACCAGACATATCAGAACTTTCAAGTTTGAAATTAATTGAATCTATTGCTACAAATTTGGAAAGATCAACTGTTTTCCAATCTTTTTGAATAAAGTTTTGAGTAGAATCTGTAAATTGAAAATTTGCTAAGTATACCTCTAATGAATCTTTCACTTTTCCTGCAGCATACCCTTTCACCCAAACTTTGAGGTAATCTTTATCTTTTCCAGTAAATTTTTTAGCGAAATCATCCCCATTCTTCATCGATAATGCAGTGTAGGTTGTATTTGTAATTGCCATGGATACCAATTGGATTGAAGTTGGTAATTTAATTGCAGAGTTATCCGTAGAAACAAGATAATTTTTACTATTATCAGCACCATTACCTGCAAAAGTAGCATACATATTTCCAAATCCAGAAGAATCTACATTAACCACATTCGAAACTGCAAAACCTTTACTGAAATACCAATATTTATAATAATCATCAAAGATGTAATTATTTTCAAACGTGAACCCTTGACTCACTAAACCTCCATGAATACTATCCAAATAGCCTTTAGATGGGATAGATACATCTTCAAAGTCGATGGTATACGTAGTTTTTAATGACGCTACAGGAGGATTTATCGCATCTTTTTTACAACTTACAAGTCCTGCAGTCAATGCAAGTCCTAAAATAACAATGTGTTTTTTCATCTTTTTGTTCTTTACAAAAATTAATAAATAACTAAAAAGAAGAAGTCAGTGGGAGTATCCCATAAATAGAAATAAATGTTCGCTCGTGCACAAGCGACAAATAATTCGGACTTTATTCTGAAGTCTTCATTCAACAATTCTTGGCAGGTATTCTGACTTGCTCCAACTCAATTTGCCTTCCCGCTTAACACAGTGACCTAATTAAATTGATTTAACAGAGCTTACAGCTGCAGATACAGTTTCGGATTTACACCGAATTCCCTTTTATTCTATTGAGGTAGTACCAAAAATCTTTTGCGAATTTAAAGATTATAAGATTACCGAATACCGATTAGTCGATTTTTATTTTTCTAACTAACTGATTTGTCTTACAGGTATTTGAAATTTTTTGTGTGATAAGGTACTCTCCTTTTGATACGTAATTATGCATAGCGTTTATATCTGTAGAAATTGTTCCATCTCCAAAATCCCAAGCATGCGAAGTGTAATTTTTAGCATTACTTACGACCTGAATTGAATCCTTATTTTGAATCAAATCAAACCCAGGCTCTAACAATTTTTGAACTGGTAAATACCTCCATTTAGCTAAATTATTTAATACAATTTTAGTTGCTGCAATTTCTATTACTTCCCGTTCAAAGACATTCATTTCCACTTTTGCAGTGTTTTTATAAGGTGACTCACCAAATATTGTTGTAAAGTGTGTACAAGCAGAAAGGTAGGACCCAGTCAAAATTGGATGGAAGCGATCTTCTTGGTACAAGTTGATTTCCGGGTTAGATTCTCGGACTTCTTTCCATACCATTCCTACCGGTGAAACTCCAGTACTTAGTTTGTCTGCAAAAATCAAATATTGACGTTCGATTCGTAATTGCATGGAATCGTAACTAGCAATAGGCTTCCATTTTCTATTCCCGTTTTTATATCCCCAGGTCATGTAAAATAAAATTCGTGCACAGGGATTGTATTTTCTTACACTATCTACTAATTCTTTCGCATAAGGAAAAGTCAGTGTGTCGACTTTAGAATCGGGTTGAGCAAATTCATTACTATGTCCTTGTAAAATCACATAGTCCCATTTACGAGACTGAATCATTTGATAGGTTCTTGGTCTCTCCGAATGAAATTTCAAATCTTTCCCTCCAGTAACAACAGTGTCCACATGTACTTTCTTTCCTTTCGATTCAGCAATATCTTTAAAAATATAAGGCATATTATTATAGAAAGTAAAACTATTTCCAACAAATAAAACCGAAGTAGAATCTTGGGAAAAAGAAGTAAGAGTTAACGTAAATAATGTAACGAAAAAGAAAAATTTCATAATTACAGAAATGATAATATGTTTAAATTAAGTATAAAACTAATAATTTTCAAATCAACAAATTTTCAAATTTTCAAATTAATCTATCTTTGTTCAAAATTAAAATTATGTCAGAAGCAATCAATCAAGGTCATGTAACCTTCGAAATAGATTCTTTAGGAATCGGAACTATCACTTTTGGTCACCCATTAAGTAATTCTTTACCAGGAAAAATTTTACAAAAATTAGCAGATACCATAACCGAACTTGGTACTAATAACGACGTAAAAGTAATTGTATTAAAATCGGAAGGGGAGAAATCATTTTGTGCTGGTGCAAGTTTTGATGAATTAATCTCCATTAAAGACCTAGAAACAGGAAAGAAATTCTTTTCCGGTTTTGCTAACGTAATC